>JBAWYO010000109.1:0-5875 GCA_037143495.1 Candidatus Omnitrophota bacterium
GAAAGAGGGGGCACAGCAGGGGTCGTTCACGCTTATTCAGATACGTCCTGACCGCGTTGACATCGTTCTTGAGGGCAGCGCGTATCAATTGTTCTTGAACGGGGAAAAAAAAGGGGGTGAGACTAAGTGAGTACATACCCGAAGCTTACTGTTTTGCGCGTATTGATGATCATCGTCACGGCATGGGTGTATGCGACGACGGCCTGTGCCGCTGAGGAAGCGGCGACGAAGGCCGCCGACACGACACCATCGGTAAGCAGTGCACCTGCAGAAGCGACAACGGCATCGATTCCGCGCGCCGAACCGGTCGCGCAGGAACACCAGCAGGAAGGCAATATAACGCTTGATTTTAAAGATGCTGATATCCAGACCATCCTGAGGATCCTCGCCGAAAAAGGGAACGTTAATATTATCGCCGGCAAAGATGTTACCGGTACGATCACCGTTAAGCTGGTGGATGTACCCTGGCAAAAAGCGCTTGAAGTCGTTCTTAAGACCTATGATTTCGGCTATGAACGCGAAGGCAACGTTATTTATGTGTCGCCACTCGAAAAACTCCGGGATCAGAAGAAGGCCCAGAAAGAACTTGCTGATATCCAGCCGATAAGCACCGAGGTTTTTGTGCTGGAGTATCTTGACGCTAATGACGCGAAGAAGGTTATCGATCCGCAGCTTTCACCGCAGGGAAAATCGGCCGTACTGGGCATACAGCCTAAAAAGGGATGGAAGTTCGCGTCAGCGAGCGGCGGGGGATCGTCAGGGGTAAGTGCCGGGAAGCTTGAGCGGGTTGACGGTGGAGACACGCGTTCGAAGACGCTGGTCGTCAGCGATATCCCCGCGTACATTGAAAAAGTCAGGGAGATCTTGCGCAGGATCGATGTCCAGCCACGGCAGATCATGATCGAGACGAAGATCGTCGAAGTATCGAAGAACAAGCTTACTGATCTGGGCATTGACTGGGGGACCGGCGAGACCGGGGCAACATCGACCGCGCTTGAGCCTCAGCAGTTAAACGCGCGGGCGGCGATCGGCACGCATTCATTGACCGGTCAGACGACGCCATCCAATTTCAATCCTAAGGCCACCGGATTAACGCCCGATAATTCCGGCTTTAAGTTTTTGTATCAGAAACTGACGGGCGATAAGTTACAGATCATCCTTCATGCGCTCTCGGAAGACGTTAATACGAATATGCTTTCAAATCCGCGTATCATGACACTTGAAAATCAGGAAGCGACGATCCTGGTGGGGACGAAATATCCGATACTTGAGACGAGCGTTGCCGGGACTGACACGACGACCACCACGACCACGATGAAATATTACCAGGATATCGGTATCCAGCTCAACGTGGTCCCGCAGATCAGCGGTGACCATATGATCAATCTGATCGTGCATCCGGCGGTCACCTCATATACGGATACCCTGAAGGCCAAGAGTTCGTCGGGGACGGTCCTTGCGGAGTACCCGATCATTAACACGCGTGAGGCGGAGACGCAGATATTAATGACGAACGGCGATACAATCGTTATCGGTGGCCTGCTCAAGGATGCCAAATCCAAGAGCGTCTACTCGGTGCCGATCCTCGGGAAAATACCGTTGCTCGGGTCTCTCTTCAGGAGGGACGCCAACGATGTTGAAAAGATCGATCTTTTGATCTTTATAACGGCAAAGATAGTCGATGTCTCCGATCAGCGATAACGCCAGCGAACTCCCGCGGGATAACAGGCCGGCGGCGGGCGTAAGGATCGACGTTATCTTTTCGAAAAAAGGAGAGATGAAATTCATCTCGCATCTTGATCTGATGCGGCTCTTCCAACGGGCGCTGCGCAGGGCAGGCCTGCCGGTCAGGATGACGCAGGGGTTCAATCCGCACCTCAAATTTTCTATAACAAAGGCCCTGAAACTGGGGATCGAGAGCGACCGCGAAGAAGCTGTTTTTTACCTGACCGAACCTCTCGAGGGCGGCGAGTTTATACGGCGTATCAATAGTGCGTTACCCGAGGGGGTCGCCGTGACCGAGGCAACGCAGGGATAGTCAGGTGTGGGCCCGGGTGGTTACTGAGAGACATACAACAGAAAAAGAGGCAGCGATGCAGAGACAGATTTTAATAAACGCAGAACCCAAAGAGACCAGGGTTGCGATCATGGAGGGCAATAACCTCGAGGATTATTATGTCGAGCGCAGCGGTTATAAACGTATCGTCGGTAATATTTATAAGGGCAAAGTCGACGCGATCATTCCCGGGCTCGCGGCCGCGTTTATCGATATCGGACTTGAGCGCGACGGATTTCTCTACGCGGGGGATGTGGCGAGCGAAACCATCGACATGCTGCTCGCCGATAACGACGAGGCGCTCTTTGATTCCTCAAAACGCAAAGCCCGCGAAGATATCGCCAAACTGCTGAAGAAAGGGCAGGAGATCCTGATCCAGATCGAAAAAGAGGCGATCGGGATGAAAGGACCGCGGTTGACGCAGTTTATTTCGATACCGGGCAGATATCTCGTGTTGATGCCGCTGCAGAAGCGCCATATCGGTATATCAAAAAAAATCGAGGGCGCTGACCGGCAGCGGATCAAAAAAATGCTCGAAGACCTGAAGGTGCCGCCCGATGTCAGCCTGATCGTCCGCACCGCGGCGCTTAACGCGTCGATAAAAGACCTCGCGCGCGAGATGAAGTTCCTGCTGAAGACGTGGGCGCGGATCAGGGGTTGTGCCCATAAGGAAAAGCCGCCAAAACTCGTCTATGAGGAATATGACCTGATATTGCGTGTTGTGCGGGACCTTTTTAACGATGAAGTCAGCGCGTTGCACATCGATTCGAAGGAAGAGTTCAGGCGGATCATGAATTTTCTGAACATGGTGCTGCCCAGCTTCAAATCGAAGGTGAAGCTCTATCGCGGCTCGAAAGGCCTTTTCGAGGAATTCGGCGTTGATAAAGAGATCGAAAAGTTGTACGAGAAGAAAGTCCTGCTGCGTTCCAAGGGTTCTATCATTATCGAGCAGACTGAAAGCCTTGTGTCCATCGACGTTAACAGCGCGGGTTTTGTCGGTAAAAAGAACCCCGAGGAGACCGCGTTCCATGTCAATCTCGAAGCGGCGCGCGAAGTCGCGCGGCAGATCCGCCTCAGGGATATGGGCGGGATCATTATCATCGATTTCATCGATATGGAGATGCGCGATCACCGGCACAAGGTTCATCGCGCCCTTGAGGAGTCCTTGAAGCGGGATAAGGCCAGGACCGAGGTCCTGAACGTCTCCTCAATCGGCGTTATTGAAATGACGCGTCAGCGTATGGGCAGAAGCCTTCACAGCATCGCGTTCCAGGATTGTCCGTACTGCAAAGGTGAGGGGTCGGTCAAGGCGATATCGACCGTGTCGATCGAGGTTTTCAGGAAGCTGCGCAAGATACTTAACGGCGCGCGGATCCGCGTTGTTGAAGTAGTCGTTCATCCGGATGTGGCCGGTTACCTGGCTCACCAGGACCGGGATATGGTAACCCATCTTGAGTCTGCCTACCGTTGCCGGGTTAAGGTCAAAGGCGACCCGATCCTGCATGTTGAAGAGATCAAGATATTTCCTTCGACGTGATCGCAAGACAGGAAAATATTGACGTAGCGATATCACTGTGTTATAGTATAATGCTTTTTTTAAATGAGACCATCGGCAGATCAAAGGGAGGGAGTACATGTACGCGATAATCGAAACGGGAAGCAAGCAATATAAAGTCCAAAAGGGCGATGTTTTTGAGGTTGAGAGCCTGGAGGTTGAGAAGGGTGCCGAAATTGCGCTTGATAAAGTGCTCTTTTACGCTCAAGGAACTTCGTATGAGATCGGCACACCGCATATAGCGGGGGCAAAGGTTCTCTGCGATGTCGTCAGGCATATGCGCGGAGAAAAAACGATAGCGTTTACCTACCGCCGCAGAAAAAATTCGCGGAAGAAGACCGGCCACCGTCAGGAACTGACACAGCTGAAGGTCAAGGAGATAGCGGTCGCGTAACAGACGTAATTAACCGAAGAGGGGTACATAACCATGGCAGGCAAAGGGAGCACCAGTAATGGACGCGATTCGCACAGTCAAAGGCTTGGGATCAAGCGCTTTGAAGGTGAGGTAGTTACCGCGGGAACGATCATTCTGCGGCAGCGGGGAAGTAAATTCACCGCGGGCAGGGGCGTCGGCGTTGGTTCTGATTTCACGATCTACGCCAAGATCGCCGGTAAGGTAGACTATTCTGACAACAAAATCGTCAGTGTTCGTCCGACGCCTTCAGCCGGGGTCAGCTGAGCTACGCTTTATCCCCGGAGCATATGAGAGACAAATATAAAGAAGGCGCGAATTTCATCGATACCGCCCGCATTTATCTCAAGGCGGGAGACGGCGGGGACGGGTGCGACAGTTTTGAACGCGACCAGGCCGGGAGAAAAGTAAGATGCAGCGGCGGCCCCGGAGGTAACGGCGGGGATATCGTTTTTGTCGTTGATATCAATGTCCGTACGCTGCTTGATTTCCAGTATCGGCAGCATTTTGAAGCTCAACGCGGCGGGCACGGTTCATCGACCAATAAAAAAGGGGCCTACGGAGCTGACCGCGTTATAAAAGTGCCCCCCGGGACGGTCGTTAAGGATCACGCCACCAATGACATACTCGCCGATATGGTTCGCCTGGGTGAAAAGTTCATTATCTGCAGCGGCGGCAGGGGCGGCGCCGGCAATTCGCGCTTTCGCGAGGCCGAGGAAGGACATGCCGGCGAAGAGCGCACCGTTCTTTTAGAGTTGAAACTTATCGCCGACGTAGGGATTGTCGGCTATCCGAATGCGGGAAAATCGACCCTCATATCGCGCATCTCACACGCCCGCCCTAAAATCGCCGACTATCCATTCACGACTAAAGAGCCGAATCTCGGCGTTGTCAGATATCAGGGGAGCGAATTTGTCGTCGCCGATATTCCGGGGTTGATCGAGGGCGCGCATCAGGGGAAGGGTCTGGGCGATCGTTTTCTGCGGCACATTGAGCGCACGAAGATCATTATCCATATGATCGACATGTCGGGTTTTAGCCAGCGGGATCCTGTAGAGGATTACCGCCAGATCAATGAGGAGTTGTCGCTCTATTCGCCTACGCTCGCGAAAAAGCCGCAGATCATCGCGGCAAATAAAATGGATGTGGGGTCGACGGCCGTGAAGGCGCTCAAGAAGTTCCGTGCCTCGTATAAGCGCAAGAAAGTGCATCCGATCTCAGCGATGAAGGGCGAAGGACTCGACGCGCTGTTGCAAGACATGGCCGCCGCACTTAAAAAAGTAAGCGAAGATGATGAAGAAAGCGTGTAAGCGGCGGATCGTCGTCAAGATAGGGACGAAAGTGCTGGCTGACATGGACGGCACGTACGGTTTGAGACGCTCCGTCATGAAAGGTCTTGCCGATCAGATTTCAACGGCGGTCAATGCCGGCGTCGAGGTTGTGATCGTATCATCCGGTGCGATCGGCTCAGGGATGGGGTTACTCAAGCGCAAAGAACGCCCGAAAACGCTGACCCAGCTCCAGGCCTGCGCTGCCGTCGGGCAATCGCACCTGATGAAGGCGTATGATGATTGTTTCAGACGTCATCGCATCCTCACCGCGCAGGTTCTGCTGACGCAGGATGATCTGAGCGAAAACAAACGTCGCCTGAACGCAAAAGGAACGCTTTTGGCGCTTCTTAAAGAGCGCGTTGTTCCGATCGTTAATGAGAATGATACGGTCGCTACTGAAGAGATCAGGTTTGGTGATAACGATCAGCTTTCGAGCCTGATCGCGCGATTGATATCAGCAGATATGCTGATCCTCCTCTCGAACATTGACGGCCTCTACCGGTATGATGCCGTAACCAAAA
>JBAWYO010000110.1:0-5852 GCA_037143495.1 Candidatus Omnitrophota bacterium
CTAGCATCCATGACTAAAATATCTGTTGGTTGAATAATCTCGGTAAGATTTTGATAAGCTATTTGATTTGTTTTTTTTAAATTATTAAAATCATTAATTCCGCTCGGAATAAAATTTAAACTTGTAGACATGGATAAAAAAGTTATACTGATTATAGCAAAAAGTAAGATAATTTTATTTGGATGTACCTAGCTAATATGATATAATTGCATTGTGTGGAGGGGTTTTTTTATAACTTCTTATGAAAAAGTTTGCAATACTTATCACGCTTATCGGTCTTTGCGTTGCCGGGGGTGCGCCATCGGCGGGTGAGAATAGTGTTTATATATTTCCGCTGCTATCGGCTGCTACTTTGCGTCCGCTCTCTTTTCTTCAGCGGCAGGAGCGGGTCGCGCCGGGGATCTCATTGACGGATAATCCGTCGATCCATACGATGTGGCGAGCTATCAGCGTTGACGATAGCTCGATCATGCGCGGGGACCTCGTCGCGATCGATCATCCGGTAGGCGGGAAACCGTTGCGCCGCAGGGTATCGAAGGTAACCCACCGTTCGGTGAGCGTCGATATGCGCATCGTTAAAATCAGAAGAACTCCCCGGGCAAAAACGTTCACCGACACCAGGATATTTTTGCTTAAATATTTTAAACGTTGCGGGAATATGGTGCCGTTGCCGGGGGGTGCGCGAAAGTTCCTGGGCATCAACGGAGAGAGCCGGTATGTTTTTGACGACGGTAGAGAGTTTACGGAAGAAGATCTCCTGGTTTCGTTATATCTCGGTATGCAGGCTCACGGAGTATCCGGACCGGTTCTTTTTCATCATGCCCGACAGATCTACGTTCTGCATAATGATGCCGTAATGAAATACACCATTGACAGCGCCGTTCCGAGGGTTGGTTTCGAAGAAGAGCCTTGCCTGCGGCGGACGCTTCCCGGGTATCCGCATGTCGGTCAGAAGAGACCGGTGCGGGTACAGGGCCAGTACTTTTTTTCCAAGCCGGAGATCATGAACGTGACCGCCCGGGACCTGGCTTTTTTTCTTGAGGAGATCGCGGGCGAGACCGGAACGGTTTGCGATCTCGGTCTTTTGACGGATGGTTCCCGGATCACCGTCCGCCGCACGGCGGGGCATGAGAGCGGGATGTTCTTTTTCAGGGTAGGCGAGTCCGCTCCGGAGCTCATCGGGTATCCCGTCGCGAATGTTACGCCCATCGCTGAACCGGTCCAGAGAATACGGATAGGCGCCACCTGGTGTTATGTGGTGCGGGGAAGGCAAAAAAACGGCGCGTTGCTCTACGCGGTCCGCCCGGAGGGCGAAGCGCGGCTCGGCGTCTCCGTTGCCCATGTACGGGTGGAGGCTCCGCCGGATGAGCGGCCGCGAACGACGCCGTCTTCTCCGGCCCTAACATTTGTCGGGTGGGTCAGCCCCCACGATGTGGTAGGCGTCGGTAACGGTTTTTATCAGCTTGTCGCGCGTGCTGGGGTCACCGCGCTTGTTGACCTTAAAGAGCCATCCCATAGATATGAGGTGCCCGCGCGTGGGCATATTCTGCTGGGGAGCAGCGAGGCGGTACACGGCGGCGGTATTGTTCTCAAAGAGAAAGAATACAAAGTATCACAGCGCCATGCCGTGATGGTTCCCGTCGACGGCAGTCCCGATATTTTTGATATCTATGATCTGACCTCTACCCATGGGACCCGCGTTTATCATTATCGAACGTCGCTCCTGATCCGTGAGAGCGACTCGTGGGATATTTCCGCCGACGGTGTAACCGCGAAAATTGTCGGTGAGGGGAGCCTGGTGACCATCTTGGAAAATGGTACAAGAATAGCGCGTTTTTCTGCCCGCGGTGAGCGGCAGGTCACTATCGCGGGTCCGAAAGGAACGCTGATGGTCCTCTCAATTTCAGAAGGAATGATACATATCTTTATTTCCAACCTGCAACAAAAGCCTGTCGCGATAACGCGGCATACGCACGAGACTTCCAGCCCGCCGGTTCCGCTCATCCTTGCCGGGCGCTCCGAAGATGGTATGGGAGAGCTTTACCGGCCCGATCTGCGCCTCATCGCGCGGCTGGCAACCGCTGCCAGCATCTGACGCGAGCGCGACATTAATTGGTTTACAACCTTTCCCGCCTGATATAGAATACTTAGTATTATACCCATATAGCTCATATATAGACCATACAGGAGAGAGTGCGGCTATGGCAAAAGTATTGATCATCAAGCTCGGGTATTCGGAGACGCTCGACAGTGAGATATCGAGGACGACGAGCCTCGGCGACGTCCTGCGCACGACCGCGATACTTCATTTCTTCAAGGACGACCAGGTGAGCTGGCTCGTCGATGAGAAGGCCTATCCGCTCCTCGATGGTAACCCTCTCATCGACCGGATCCTGGTTTATAATCTCGAGACGGTCCTGCAGCTCCAGAAAGAGCGCTTTGACACGGTCGTCAACCTTGAGAAGGTCCCCGGTATCTGCGCGCTCGCCGATTCGATCAACGCCTGGCGGCGCTTCGGGTTCAGGTTCGATGTCCATACCGGCAAGGCGCAGAGCTATGACAACGCCGAGAAGGTTCTCTCGCTCTGCCTTCATGTCGATGAGAAGCGCAAGAGCGGCACTTATTGGCAGGAGGCGCTCGTCGGGATGATCGGACAGCGGTGGAATAAAGAGAGTTATATTCTCGGGTATCGCCCGAAGAATAAGATACAATTCGATATCGGTTTTAACTGGGCGACCGGCGAGAAGTGGAAGAACAAGGCCTGGCCCAAAGAACATTGGCAAAAGCTTGAGGAGCTTCTTAAAGACCGTTATTCGATCAGCTGGCAGCAGGGGCTCGATAATCTCTACGCGTACATCGATTGGATCAATTCCTGCCGCATGATCATCACCAACGACAGTCTCGGTATGCACCTGGCGATCGCGCTGGGCAAAAAGATGATCGCGCTCTTCGGACCGAGTTCTTCGATGGAGGTTTACCCCGGCGCCACCGGCAGGATCCTGCGCCCGAAAGTCGATTATGACTGTATCCCGTGCCTGTGCCGGGATTGTTTTCAGAAAGTTCACTGCATGCGCTTCATAACCCCTGGGCGCGTCAAGGCCGAGGTTAGTAAGTTACTGAAATAGATGGACACCTTTCGCATCGATTCCCATAAACTGGTTCACCACCTCGACCGGCTTCATGACTGGTCAAAGGGCATCGATATCTATCCCGTGTATATGGAGATATCGCCGGCCGGCTCGTGCAACCACCGTTGTATCTTCTGCGCGCTCGATTATCTTGAATATAAGCCGCGTTTTCTCGAAACCGGTGTCCTGACGAAGTGCATTGCCGACGCCGCCGCGAAGGGGCTCAAGAGCGTGATGTTTGCCGGCGAGGGAGAGCCGTTGCTCCATAAAGATATCACGCGGATCGTCGCGTTCTGTAGCCGGAAGAAAGTCGATACCGCGATCACGACCAACGGCGTTCTCCTGACGGAGAAGATCGCCCCGGCGCTTCTTAAGCATTTGAGCTGGCTGCGGGTGAGCTTTAACGGCGCTACCGCGGCAAGCTACGCCCGGATCCACCGGACAAAGCCGGAGGATTTTACGAGGGTCGGCGCTAATCTGACCCGGGCGATCCGTATCCGCGACCGGGAACGTTATCGCTGCACGATCGGCGCGCAATTCCTCCTCATCGAAGAAAATTTTAATGAGGTCATCAGGATGGCGTCGCTCGCCGAAAGGATAGGCCTCGATTATCTGATCATCAAGCCGTACTCGCAGCATCCGCTGAGTAAAAACCGCCTCGGCGGCAAGCTTGATTACCGGGCGCTACTGGGGATCGAAAAGAAACTGGCGCGGTTCACGAAAGGACGCTGCGAGATCGTCTTCCGGGCTCATACAATGACAAAACTCCACGAGAAGAAGCCGTACGGTAAATGCCTCGGGCTGCCGTTCTGGGCATACCTGAACACTGACGGCGACATCTACGGATGTAGCTGTTTTCTCGGCGACGAGCGCTTCCGCTACGGGAATATTTATCGTACCTCTTTTGAGAGCATCTGGAAAGGGAAGCGGCGCATGGCGTTCAATACGATGATGCGAACGCGGTGGGATATCGGCCGTTGCCGGCAGGCCTGCCGTATGGACGAGATCAACCGCTTTCTCTGGGAGCTCAAGAACCCTCCCGCACACGTGAATTTTATATGAAGACCACGCAACGGACACAGAGAGCCGTAACGAAAAAAACGCTGGAGAAGCTCTATTATCTTCTCCTGAGGGTCCGGCTCTTTGAGGAGAAGATCATCGAGCTCTACCCGGCGCAGGAGATGCGCTGTCCGGTCCATCTCTCGATGGGCCAGGAGGCGGTCGCGGCGGGGGTCTGCGCGCACCTGACGGCGGATGACTATGTCGTCTCGAATCACCGCAACCATGGACATCTGATCGCCAAAGGCGCTGACATGAAGCCGCTCTTTGCCGAGCTCTACGGAAGATCCGGCGGCTGCTCACGGGGCAAAGGCGGGTCGATGCATATGATATCGGTCAAAGACTCAGTCATCGGGACCTCCGCGATCGTCGGCGGCGGACTGCCGATAGCGGTCGGGGCCGCCCTCGCGGCCGATCTTAAGAAAGAAAAACGTGTCAGCGTCGTTTTCTTCGGGGACGGGGCGGTCGACGAAGGCTCTTTTTACGAGAGCTTGAATTTCGCGGCGCGTTTCCGGCTCCCGGTCATTTTTGTCTGCGAGAATAATTTCTACGCGACGAATTCTCCGCAAAAAGCGCGGCAGGCCAATCCCGAGGTCCACCAGATCGCCGATTTTTTCCGGATACCGGGTCTTTGCGTTGACGGCAACGATCTCATCGCCGTTTATGCCGCCGCGGACGCCGCGATTAAAGGGGCGCGCGCGGGGAAGGGGCCGTCGCTGATCGAGGCGCGGACCTATCGCTGGTGCACGCATGTCGGCCCCGAGAGCGATGTCGAGAAAGGTTTTCGCCGTAAAGACGAGCTTGATGGCTGGCTCAAGAAGTGTCCGGTGAAAAAATTCAGGAAGTACCTTGCGGATAAAAAAATCCTCTCCCCGGAAGTTTTAGGGGAGATAGAAGGAAGTATCGCGCGGGAGATCGACGAAGCTCTCCGGTTCGCGCAGGCGTCGCCGTATCCGGCCGACGATGAACTCTCAAAGGATGTGTACTGATCATGTCATGGGATAAAGTCTGCATAGATCTTACGACCTGCCGCCACGACGCGCCGGGACGTGTCATCACCTACCGGGAAGCGTTGCGGGAGGCGCTGCATACCGCGCTGACGGAAGATCCGACCGTTTTTATTTTCGGCGAAGGGGTCGATGATCCCGCCGGTGTTTTCGGGACGACGACGGGGCTGCAGAAGGAGTTCGGCAAGAAGCGCGTTTTTGATACGCCGATCTGCGAGAATACGCTTACCGGGGTGGCGCTCGGCGCCGCGCTCGCCGGGATGCGGCCGGTCCTGGTCCATATGCGCACCGATTTTCTCCTGGTGTCGATGGACCAGCTCGTCAATCATGTCGCGAAGGTCAGGTATATGTTCGGCGGTTCCGTTACGGCGCCGCTCGTCGTGCGATCGATCATCGGTGGCGGATGGGGTTCCGCGGCGCAACATTCGCAGGCGCTGCAGGCGCTCTTCGCGCATGTACCGGGCCTCAAAGTCGTAATGCCGTCGAGCGCGTATGACGCGAAGGGTCTTTTGCTGGCCTCGATCGCCGATAACGCGCCGGTCATCTTCATCGAACACCGCTGGCTCTATGATCATAAAGAGAACGTGCCGGCGGAGGCGTACCTTATTCCGCTCGGAAAAGCTCTGGTGCGCAGGGCGGGGAGCGATATCACCCTGGT
>JBAWYO010000111.1:0-5686 GCA_037143495.1 Candidatus Omnitrophota bacterium
GTGTACGCCTATACCGTTGAGCATTCGGCGCCTTATTGGGGGTGGTCGCCGTCAGAATATAAACGCTCCGGCATGCGGCCCTCGGTCGAATTCAGTCCCCGGGTCCGCCGCATTGAAGAGGCGATCATGCGGCAGGCTGCCGCCGTGGGCTCTGATTCGATGGCGGTCTGGGGTTGGGCAGCCGAACTGTATATCGAGGCCTGACGCCGGCAGTACGATATGGGGTGAATAATCTCCAAGCGTTACCGAGCTCCCTCCAGAAGACGTATTTGAGATTATTTGCGGATGATGTAGAGCGGTCAAAGACGAAGCTTTTTATCGACGCGATGCCCCCGGGCATGAGGTGGTACGTGAAGGAGCAGGGGCATCGCGCGGAGGATTATCCTGAGATCGCGGAAGTACTGAGAAAAGAGTTTTTTCTTATTGAAGAAGTTGAAGGGGTAAGGATATATCTGCGCAGGGATTTCGATCCTGCGCGCAATAGGAAATAAATTAAATAAAAGTTAGATTAGCTTGACAATTATGTTTTTGTATGATATTCTTGCTAGACACGAAATGTCTTTTTTATAGTTTGTTAATAAAAAGGTTAAGGATATATGAAAGAGTTTAAGCGCGTGCCGCGGGATATCAATATTTTTCTCTTTGTCTCGCTGCTGGGGGTGGTTGCGCTAATCGGTATATGGTATCGCGCAGATCAATTGCAGCGGAAAATTTTCAACGAGAAGATTTCCTCCGGGGCGCAGGAGATGGTCTCCGGACATCCGGGCAGATCCGGAGCCTGGCTGCGCGCGATGGCGTTTGCCCAGCGGGAGGATCAGGACAAGCCGGTTCGCGTAGTTTTTAACCGGCATGGATCGCCCGATCAGGATACGCTGCAAAAAAAAGAAATGATCAGGGAGTACGTGAAGGCGTTCAGCGAGGAGGTTAGCCATATCGCGGCCGACCGGCCTGTCATTGTGTGGATGGAGCTGGGGGGGTTTTTTGAGTTACATCCCACCGTTGAGATGGTCAGCAGAAAGATGCCGACACGGCCGCGCGCGGGTGGGGGGATACCGATCAACTGGCGTGAAGAATTGGGAAAAGATACGCTTGATGCGGAATTACAAGAACTGCTGCGTGAGTATTATACAACAACCTATCTCCGGATACGCCGTGATTCAGCATTAGATACGGATCCTGAACGGATTTTGATCAGAAACGAGGAGTGGAAACAGCTGGTCGAGTGGGTACGCCAGGAGCGCGCCCGCAGACCGGTCGAGATACGTTTTGAAGATCCTCCCTTTGAGTCGTGGTTGGCCCTGCTTCAGGATTCAGCTCGGCAATCACTTGCTTTGGCGGCAGCCAGTGAGGGCAATCTCGGGGAAGCGGTGCGCATGCTGAGGATGAAAGCGATCAGCCTCCTGGAGGGCATGGAACCGCGCGACAAGGCTCTCGCGGAAAAGATAAACGCTGTGCATCAGATATCCCCCGATACGCTGCAGCTGGTTGTCCGCGGCGCTTTACATGTTCTGAAGCTTCCCGGTTATTTAGATGATCTTGGTCTTCCGCATAAAGTTATCTTTGACCAGGATTTTCTCATGACACAAGATCCGCTTGTGCGTTACGTGTATGGGAAATATACCGGTTCGCTCAATGACCCCCGGGAGGAGGGCACGCTCCTGGTTAAAGATCTCATGCTCATAGACATTGCCGCATATTTTTCTCATGTCTATAATTTAAACCCGGATGATCGCGTTATCCAGAAGATCTTAAAAGTTCTCTATGTCGCTCCCGCGGATGCGGTTACTCAGTGGTGCGTATCGATCGGAAATTCTCCGGCCGGAGAGGGTGCAGACCGCCTCATCAAAACCTGGAAGTGGCTGCAAACGCAGGACCCTGTTCTTCTTGATGAGGATCTTCTGGTAGATCTGCATTGGAGGGCAAAGCGGGAGCGGAAGAGGGCGGAGCAGGTTTAAGGGAGTGATCACATGAATTCGCTCTTTACATATTTTAAAAAATCGTATATAATCTACCCGACTCAAAAAATTACGGGGCTGTAGCTCAGCTGGGAGAGCACCTGCATGGCATGCAGGGGGTCAGGAGTTCGATCCTCCTCAGCTCCACCAAAAAACCTCAAATTTTCGATAGAAAATTTGATCCCGAGGAAACGATGAAAAAGAGCTTCCGAGGGGCTTACTAATTCGACAGAAATAACGTGTTCGGTTTTTTTAAGGGGGAAACGGGGTTTCCCCCTTAATGTTCCCCCTTCCTAAAATGATTACCGGTCACCCTCTCGTACACAAACATTCTTAAAGAAGGGAACGTAGTTCCCTTCTTTAAGAAATCTTCCCTCCTTAAAGGAATCTTCTTTTTAAACGCATAGACCCCCCATAAAAACAAGCTTGTGATCAGTTATTAGAGCTGATTTTTTGTTAATAATTAAATAGGTAGAAAAAAGAATTGCAATGCTTTGCGTGATGTGCTATGGTGAATAGCATAATTATCCGCCTTATCGGGCGGAAAAAATTTCACTCAAATGAAAAGAGTATTACTTCCCATTATAAAAGTTTTATTACGAAGCAGTGTTGTTACGGCAACAGGTGCGGCACTTCTTCTGTCGTGCGTCTCCGGCAGTATTCTTTCGGCGGAGACGGCTGCCGGGGATCCGCGGAATTCACTGAGAGCTCTCGCCTTTGGTGAGAAGAGTACGCCGTTAACTGCGGACGCGTGGGAGCGCGCGGTGCGGGAGCAAGCCGGTATGATCCTGGTGCGGTATCAGCTTATTCATGAAAGGGCCGCCGCGGTCCTGGCGGTGCTCTACGGGCATCGCAAAAAAGCTGAGATGCCCCCGCAAGTGGTACGCGCGGTTTCAGCGCTCTTGAGTACGAATGTTATCGGCGATGGCGTTAGTGATGCCGCTGGTATTCTTGCCGCAGCGAAGGTCAGCGTTGGCTTTGAAGAGAATGTCGAATCTCTCTGTAGACAGGCGGCGCAAGACGCTGCGTTTTTGAGCGCGACCTGTGATCGCACGAGTGGGACGATCGTCGGTATAATTAAAAGAAAATATCAACGCGCTGAAGAAAAGAGAACGCGGGATGCGTGCGCGGCAGCATTTTTCGGGAGTACTTCGCTCTACAAATCTTTCACCACTGCGGCGGCTGGTAACGCAGCCCTGGTTAGCGGTGTGGTAGCCCGACGTCGTGCCCGACTGGAGGGCGCCGGTCATTTGCAAACGGCCATGGAAGAGAGTGCCGCAGGAGCGACGGCGGATCCGTTAGTTGCTGCGCTGGTAACCGCCGCGATGGCGAAAGCCAAAGAGGTAACGACCAAACAGTTGGGGCCCAAGCCATCAGCCGGTGTTGCCGCTGTCGTGGTTCCCGCGTTTGCGGTAAGGACGGGAGGTCTCATGACCCCTCTTATTGCCGATCATCAGGAATTACAGCAACTATTATCTGTGGCGAGGGGAAAAGCTTATCTGAGGGGTGTCGGTACTTCGTGGCCTGAGGAGCGGCGGGATGAATACACTGCATGGCTGCGAATAGGAGCAATCCTTACGGAGCTTTTGCCGGTTTCTGCGGAAGGTGACCTTATCCGGGAATTGCTTGCGGAGCAGCAAAAACAGAAAACTGCACTTGAGAGAGAATGGAATCTGGGAGCTAAAATAACGCGAGCGGAGGATCCGGCGGATGCAAAGGCTCGACAGACGGCGGCTGCGCTTGCCAGGGACAAAGCGGTAGCGGATGAACTGGACGGTATTCTTGAGGGGATGGGGTATGGTAGTGCCGCCAAGCAAGCCAGCACCGTCGCTAATGCAGCCATTTAGCGCACTTCCTCGTTTTTCTGCAAACTACTCCTCCATCTATAACGAATATCATTAGGCGATTATGAACAGGCAACTAAATAAGATAGTCATCGCTTTCTTCTCTCTCCTCATTGCCGTTGAGCAATTATTATCCGGTAGCTCATGTGCGTGGGGTGGCTATTTACGTCCGCTCTCATACGCGTATCGCGTTCAAAACGAGCTCCCGCCGGTTTCTGAGAGCGCGAGTCTTCAGGAGTTGGTGGATGCGGTTGAAGCGCGTATGCGTGTGGCAGCGCGTTTAGGAAAAGATATCAGGGTATGGTCGTACGCGGTTCAAGTGCAAGAACGCCCCGAGGCGATCAGGTTACTTGAGGAGACGAGGGGTCTTTGCGAGCGAGCGCTCGGCCTCGTACCGGGCGATCCAAGTGGCGCGGCAACCAGGGGGATGCTCGAAGAAACGATTCGCAGGTGCACCAGGAATATCGAGCGGCATGTTGCTTCCCTTGCCGTTCTGCAAAAGAGGTTATCGGAGCTCCCGGCAGGCGTGGAAGGAGGGGGACCGATAGAGCGCGCGCGGAGATTAATGCGAGATAAGCATCCGGTTCTTGATCGGGCTATCGCGCATACTACCAGAGGACAGCTTCATGAAGCTTTGGGCGCCAACTATCGGGATGAGCGCGTTGCCATAAAACATGATATACGGAGACAGCTCAGGCTCGCGGAGCTGGAATTAGGAGAATTGACGTCAGCGCAGGATGAATTCAGCTCAGCGATAGGTGATTTGAGCTCGGTAAAGGGTGAGGTTAAGAACCCTCTTGAGAACCTCTGGCCCATATGGGAAACACACGCGCAGCTTGCGCTGCGACGGCATGAAGTATGCGCAGCGAGAGTGCGTGAATTAACAGCGGTCGTTGAGGCGCTCCGGACTGCGCTCGAACCTCCCGCCACGGCGACAGCCATGGAACCGGCTCCGTGGTGGCATATGATTCCTCTTATCGGTCCTTTCTTTGCCTCCAAAGCGGCCCAGCGTGCAGCCCTCGCCGCTATTTAATTGTTTAATGGTACCGTTTTCGTTTTTGTTTAATGGTACCGTTTTCGTTTTTAAATAGCAAAGTGTCCCCGCGATCAGGTATATCAGTGCCTCTGTATTCCCAGCCCTACCTCTCAATAAAATAATTTTTTAAAAGAAAAATCCTATCTTTGTCGTCTATAGAGCATAGAGGCGCAAAATAATCGAAAGTTTACGGCAGCCGGGGCCCATCCTCGGCTTACCCTACATAACCACCGTTCCTTATGAAAGAAGCATCGACCCGGCCGCTCTAGGGTATGCGCGTATCCTCAGGGGTAAGCCTGCGGGTGGATTCCGCCTGCCGTATCAGTACTAATTTCTCAATTTAATTAATCCCGCGCTTGAGGTATAATGAGTACACTTTGCGACTCGGCGTACATATCTCAATGCAGGGTGGTCTCAATGAAGCGCTCAAGCGCGCGCGTGCGCTCGGGTGCGACACGATGCAGATCTTCAGCCGCAACCCGCGAGGATGGGGCGGCGCTGCCGCGTTTGACCCGCGGGAGCTGGCGGTATTTGCGGCAGCCAGGGAGAAGGAACGATTTTCCCCCCTGGTGGTACATGTTCCTTATCTGATCAATCTCGCGTCTCCCGACGATACGATCTATGCGAAGTCGGTCGAGAGTTTTACGGGTGATATTAAAGTTTCCGGGGAGATCGGTGCCGAGTATTTTGTGACGCATCTCGGGAGTCATCGGGGCTCGGGAGAGAAAATAGGCATCGAGCGGTTCGCGGCAGCCCTTAATAAGGCATTCTCAGCCGTCGCGCCGGGCGTCATGGTCTTACTTGAGACGACGGCGGGAGCGGGTGACTCGATCGGTTCAAAGTTTGAGCAC
>JBAWYO010000112.1:0-5685 GCA_037143495.1 Candidatus Omnitrophota bacterium
TACCCATCTCGAACGGGATCCCTGAGGCCTCGGCAAACCCGAGCGCCGCGCAGGTACCTGAATCAGGCACGGGCAGGACGAGATCGGCGTCCACCGGGTGTTCCCGGAAGAGCTGCGCGCCGAGGCGTTTTCTTGTCAGATACACGCTTTGGCCGAAAATGTTCGAATCAGGACGCGCGAAATAAATATACTCGAATATGCAGGATGAGTGGCGCACCCGCGGGAACGGACTGAGCGACCGCAATCCCCGTTTATTGACCACCACGATCTCTCCCGGTTCGATCTCGCGCACATACCGGGCCTGGATCAAGTCAAGCGCGCAAGTCTCTGAAGCCAGGACCCATGAACCATCGATCTGGCCCAGGCAAAGCGGCCTGAAACCGTTCGGGTCCCTGACGCCGATGACCTGGTCTTTTGTCATCAGCAGCAATGAATAAGCGCCTTTTATTTTACTCAGCGCCTCGATCAATTTTTCCTGGAGGTTCTTCTTCTTTGAGCGCGCGATAAGGTGCAGGACGATCTCGCTGTCCATTGACGTCTGGAATATCGCGCCTTCCTTTTCGAGCCGCTCGCGCAGTTCGAGCGCGTTGACGAGATTGCCGTTATGGGCGACCGCGAGCGAACTGTTCGCGTAATCGACCAGGAAAGGCTGGACATTCTTCGGCAGCGACGATCCCGTCGTTGAATACCGCACATGACCTATCGCGAGATCGCCTTTGAGCAGCGCAAGATTCGTGTCGTTAAAGACCTCTGAGACGAGCCCCATGCCTTTATGCTGGAGCACATTCTCTCCGTCAGAAACAACGATCCCGGCGCTCTCCTGTCCACGGTGTTGGAGCGAATAAAGTCCCAGATAGGTTAGACGCGCGGCATCCTTATGACCATAGACGCCGAAAAGTCCACAAAATTCCTTCGGGTTATCATCGGCGCATCCTTCCATGCCATGCGGGAGAACGTCCGTTTTATAATGATTTTTTTGCATAATCAACTCCGCTCCTGAATATCGCCAGGCCATCGCCTTCTTTCGCGGACCCCTGCCGGGTCCATCGCGGATGCTGGGTATGTTCGATATACCGTTCAGGGTGCGGCATTAACCCGAAGATCCTCCCCGTCTGATCGCAGATGCCCGCGATGTGGTCCGCCGAACCGTTAGGGTTCGCCGGATACCCGGCATACTTACCGTTCTGATCGACATATCTGAAAGCGACCAGCCCTTCAGAATCAAGCAAACGCAGGACCGTCTCATCCTTCGCGGTGAACTTGCCCTCTCCGTGAGCCACCGGGAGATAGAGAAGTTCGGGAATTCCCCTGGTCCATACACACTGCGAGTTCTCTTTCTTCAGATAGACCCAGCGGGCTTCGAA
Organism: Candidatus Omnitrophota bacterium; assembly: GCA_037143495.1. Lineage (GTDB taxonomy): Bacteria > Omnitrophota > Gorgyraeia > JABMQH01 > JABMQH01 > JBAWYO01. The sequence goes on from JBAWYO010000112.1 coordinate 1,365, forward strand.
CCGCGCGGAATCATTGAGGGTGAGCGTCGATTCTATCTGCCCCGCCCCCGTCAGCCCGGGCAACAGCCCCGCCTTCACCAGCACCTGAAAACCATTGCAGATACCGATGATGAGCTTGCCTTTCTTGATAAAACGCTCAATATCATATTCAAGTTTATACCGGAGTTCATTCGCGAGGATCTTCCCGCTCGCGATATCATCACCATAGGTGAATCCGCCGGGGATCGCGAGTATCTGATAATCCTTCAGATCTTTATCGCCGTTGATCAGGCGGTTGATGTGGACCAGCTCCGCGACGGCGCCGACCTTCTCGAACGCGAACGCGGTCTCCTGGTCGCAATTGGTGCCCGCGGCACGCAGGACAATGACTTTAATTTTGCTCATCGACACTCTCTCATTACATGGTTTTGAACGGCCGCTGCCAGGCCCCTTTAAGCTCCTGGAGGCTGGCATTCACCACGACGGTCGTGCCGTCGAGGCCGATCACCCTGAAACGCTCTTCGCGATGTATCTCACCCAAAAGCGCTGTCGGGACGCTACCCATGATAGCTCTGAATCTTTTTTTATGCTTCTTCGGCACCTCAACGATAAAACGGGTATGTGATTCTGAAAAAAGGACCGTGTCGTTCCTGCGCGCGGAATGTTTATCACCGGCGCTTCGTTTATCGGCTGTCCGGTCCCTGAAGGGTACTTTATCGAGACGGATATCAACCCCGAGCCCGCCCGCGAACGCCATCTCAGCGACGGCGACGCCGATACCCCCTTCGGAGCAATCATGGCAGGCTCTCACCAGCCCCGCGCCGATCGCTTCCGCGAGACGACCCATATTCTTAAGTCCATGCTTGATATCGACCCGGGGGACGGTATTTCCGATCGCATCGTGCAGATAGTAATAATGACTGCCCCCCATCTCATCATAGGTCATCCCGACGACAAAAAGCAGGTTGCCATCCTCTTTTAGATCCATGCTAACCGCTTTCGTCGTATCGTTCATAACGGAGATCGCTGATATCAGGAGAGTGCCCGGGATCGCGATCGTTTCGATCGCGCGACCATCGGCTCCGGTCACCGCATATTCATTATTAAGGCTGTCCTTGCCCGAGATGAACGGAACGCCGTATCCTTTCGCGATATCATAGCAGCCGACCGAGGCGCGCACCAGTCCGCCCAGCCGGTCAGGTTTGTCGGTATTACCCCAGCAAAAATTATCGAGGATCGCTACTTCTTCAAGTGTGCCGCCGACGGCGATGATCTGCCGGAGCGCTTCATCGATAGCTCCCGCGGCCATCCAGTAAGGATCGATTAATCCGTACCGCGGATTGATGCCGTTAGAAACGATAACACCTCTCTTCGAGGAGAGCAGCGGCCGCACGATCGCGGCGTCGCCGGGACCGTCGTTGTCGATGCCGACCAACGGTTTCAGGACGCTCGCGCCCTGCACCTCGTGGTCATACTGGCGGATGATCCATTCCTTGCTGGCTACGTTATAGCTTGCCAGGATCTCCAGGAGCGGTGCGGTCAAATCTTTCGGCTCCTCGATCCGGGGCTCGGCGTGCGCGGAAGGACGCCACTCAGCCCGTCGCTTGAGCTTCGGAACACCATTATGCAGAAAAGCGCCGTCAAGATCGCACACTTTCTTGCGGTTATAAAAAAGTTCCAACCGGTGAGTATCGGTAAATTCGCCGATAACGGTCGCCTCAACATCTTCCCGTTTGAAGACTTCGAGAAGTTCATCGAGTTTTCCCGGATCGACGGAGAGGATCATGCGCTCCTGCGCTTCAGATATCCAGACTTCGGTATAGGTCAATCCTTTATATTTAAGCGGTATCTTTTCAAGATAGACTTTGACGCCGGTCTCTTCGCCCATTTCGCCGACAGCGCTCGACAATCCGCCTCCGCCGCAATCGGTCAGGGCGTTATAGAGACCCTTGTCGCGGGCCGCCAGCAGCGTATCGGCGACCTTCTTCTCCATGATCGGGTTCCCGATCTGGACCGCCGCTCCGGAAACAGTCTCCGATTCAGCGGTCAATTCGCCCGACGAAAAAGTCGCGCCATGGATCCCGTCGCGCCCCGTGCGCCCTCCGACGAGAACGACGAGTTCGCCGGGGGAAACTTTCTTCTCGACCTTGTTCCGGGGAAGAATGCCGACGTTCCCGCAGAATACCAACGGGTTGCCGACATAACGCTCATCGAAGAGAACCGCGCCGTTGACGGTCGGTATCCCCATCCGGTTGCCGTAGTCCCTGACGCCGGCGACCACACCCTTCATAATCCGTTTGGGATGCAACACCCCTTTCGGCAGTGACTCATGCGGATAAGACGGTGGCCCGAAACAGAAAACATCCGTATTGAGTATCGGCTTGGCGCCGAGCCCCGTGCCCAGCGGATCCCTGATTACACCGCCGATGCCGGTCCCCGCGCCGCCGTACGGCTCTAACGCCGACGGATGATTATGCGTCTCCACCTTGAAGCAGACATGATAATCGTTATCGAACCTGATAACACCGGCGTTATCCTTAAAAACAGAGATGCACCAGGATTTTTTCAGCTCTTTGGTGACCTTCATGATCGTTTCTTTGAGGAGGTTGTCGAACGAGCGCATTTTCAGCTTGCCGGCGTCGGTCTCTTCCTGGTATTCAATAATACCGCGCAACGTCTTGTGTTTGCAATGCTCCGACCAGGTCTGCGCGATCGTCTCAAGCTCGCAATCGGTGGGGTTCCTGCCGAGTTTCGTAAAATAATCCCGTATCGCGGCCATCTCGTGCTGATTGAGAAAGAGCTGCCCCTGCCGGCTAAGCTTCATCAGCTGCTCATCGCCGGCGCCAATGATCCCGACATTGACGAGCTCGAACTTGCGCGGCACGACCTCGCCTTTCTGGATCTTCAGATCGGCGGTCTCCACCTTCGTATCGCTGATATGCTGGATAACTTTATTGTAGAGGAGTTTTTCGCTGATCAACGCGACCTTCTCGTCGGTTATCTCCCCGCTGAGCACGAACTTTTTCGCGGTCTTGACCGAATTGACCCCGGTAATGCCGAGATCCCGTATACCCTTCCTGGTCGATTCCTCGACAGGATCCATGACGCCCGGCTTGTAGCAGATCTCGACGATGTGAAGCCCCGCCACCGCATCGACAAAACTGCCGCGGTACCGGTACTCCTGGGTGATCGGATCGGCAAGGAGTTCCGCGCAGATACGTTTTACCTGCGCCTCGGTAATCTTGCCGTCGATAATATAGACCTCGATCAGTCGCACGCTTTCGACCCCGCTCACGTTCAGGTCAAGGATATCTTTTTTGATCCCCTCGCCCACCGCGTCAAATATGCCTTCTTTATTCCGTATCTCTATTTTCCAGAACATATAACCGATCCTGCTCTCTTGTGGTCACTAGTCACCAGACACCAGTCACCAGTTCGTTAAACCGATTTCTATTTTTGGTCTTTAGTGTATAATCCTTGGTATTCTCTATTCCCACTCTATCGTCGCGGGAGGCTTCGAACTGATATCATAGACAACGCGGTTGATCCCTTTAACCTCGTTGATGATCCTGTTGGATGCCCGCGCCAGCAGTAGATGAGGCAGCCGGGCCCAGTCTGCCGTCATGCCGTCAACGCTCGTGACCGCGCGCAGGGCGGCGACATTCTCATAGGTGCGCTCGTCGCCCATAACGCCCACTGACTTGACCGGCAGGAGAACGCAGAAATCCTGCCACGTCCGGTGATAGTACCCCGCCTTCTTGATCTCTTCGATAAATATCCAATCCGCCTGCCGCAGGATGTGCAACCGCTCCCTGGTGATCTCCCCCAGGATGCGTACCGCGAGTCCCGGGCCGGGAAACGGATGACGCTCATTGATCTCATCGGGAAGCCCGAGCTCCCTGCCCACCAGCCTGACCTCGTCCTTAAAAAGGTACTTGAGCGGCTCGACCAGTCTCAGCTTCATCCGCTCAGGAAGACCGCCGACGTTATGATGCGTCTTGATCGTCGCGGACGGACCACCGAATGCCGACCGGCTCTCGATCACGTCCGGATAGAGCGTTCCCTGGGCAAGAAAGTTGACCTTGCCGACCCTCTTCGCTTCCTGGTCGAAGACGCTGATGAACTCGCGCCCGATGATCTTGCGCTTCTGCTCCGGATCGACGACCCCTTTAAGCTTGCGCAGGAACCGCTCTTCGGCATCGACCGCTTTGAGATTGATCCGATAATGGTGCTTAAACGTTTTGACAACGCTCTCGCGCTCGCCCTTACGCAACAGACCGTTATCGACAAAAATACAGGTTAAGTTCTTCCCGATAGCTTTATTGAGCAGAACGGCAAGGAC
>JBAWYO010000113.1:0-5677 GCA_037143495.1 Candidatus Omnitrophota bacterium
GTGGTATCAACATCATCGAATATGACGGCGTCGACCTCGGTTCGGTCAACGGCCTGACCACCGATACCGGCGACATTAATATTACCGCTGCCAAGACCGCGACCGGCGACCTGACCGCGACCCTGGTGACCGCGGGCGGCGCCGGCAACATCACGCTGACGACGGCGGACGGCGGCGGTGGCGGCGTCTCAACGAACCATATTAAGGTGGGACTGGTGACGGCGGCAGCCGATGACGTGACCCTGATCTCCAATGGCGATATCATTGATCTTGACGGCGGCTCCACGGTCGATATCGTCGCTGACGCCCTGTATCTGCAGGCGGGCGGCTCGGTCGGGACCAGCTCGGATTACCTCCATACAAGGGTTTCCACGATCGACGATTATACGGGCGGCAACACCGGCGGCAATATCTATATCAGCGAATACGACGGCGTGAAACTCGGCAGCCTTACTACGACGACGGGTCTCTCGACCGCCAACGGCGAGATGCGCGTGATCGCCGCCGCTACCGGCGACGGGACACTGACCGCGACGAAGGTCACCGCGGGAGGGACCGGTAAGGACCTCTACCTGACGACCTTAAACGGCGCGGGCGGGAATAACAACATAGCATTGGGGGTGGTGACCGCCGTGGGCGACAACGTGATCCTTAACGCCGACTATGATATAACCAACGCGGCCGGCACGACCACGCCTAATGTAGTGGCGAGCGGGTTATATCTGAGCGCGGGGAGGAATGTAGGCGGTCCCGCCAGTTCGGCCGAGATCTACACGACGGTCGATACGATAGATAACAGGACCGCCACTGATAACGTGTCGGGTAACATCTATATCGATGAGACCAACGCGGTGACGGTCGGCTCCATCAACGGGCTGACGACCGACGCGGGCGCCATCGATCTGGACGCGGGCGGGACGATAACGGTCGGGACTATTGCCGCCAACGGCGGATACGGGATCACCCTGAACGCCACGGCGGGTGATATCCTTGCGGCGCCGACCAGCTCGATAACGGCGAGCGGGACGTCGACGTTCAGGGCCAGCGGGATCATCGGCACCGTCTATGAGCCGGTCCATGTCGATGTCAGCAACGGCCGGCTTTGGGTATGGGCGAACGGGGTGCAGAACGAAACATCGGTCTGTCTCGTCGGGACGGTCAACAGCGGGAGCGCGACCGAACGTGTCGAAGTGCTCGAGCCGACCCCGCCCGGGCTCGTGCTCTACAATGATCATCTTATGGGCGGCGGTAATTACGGAAGCGCCAGCCCTAATGGCAGTATTTTAAGCTGGGGGTACGGCTATGTCATCCCTAACAATGCCGATACCTTCCAGGCTGGTTATCAGCGCGCGCTGCAGCTGTGGGGTTACAAAATGCTTCTGCCGTGGGTCTTGAGCGAAGGCGCCAAGATCGACAGGGATTTCCTGAACGGAACGCCGGTTACGATCGATGTTTCTCAGTTGAATCTACCGGCACTGCAGAGCGACATCAACAAAGCGGCGGACTATTTCGTTATCCGCTCGCTCAGGTAAGGGGACAAAAGGAGGAGTAAGAATCTATGAAGAAGAGAATGGTTTTCGCAGTAGCGGTGTTGTTCGTAGTCGGATGCGCGGCATATGCTCATGCCGAAGGGGAACCACAGAAACCGGCGGGCACTATCGCCAGCCAGCAGTTCAAGCCCAGAGAAGTCAAGATGGACCGCAACCATGACGGCAAGGTTGACCACATCGAGATCTATGACGAAAAGGGCGTGATCGTGAAGGTTGAGAACGATACCAAGGGTGACGGAAAGATCAACGAATGGGTCACCTATGAGAACGGGATCCCGGTCAAGGGCGAAAAAGACATTAACGGCAGCGGTAAGCCGAATATGACGCTCTTTTATGACGCGAAAGGACAGGTTACCAAAAGCGAAGCGGACATCAACGGCGACGGCAAAGTCGACGAATGGGTCTATTATGAGAACGGCAAACCAGTCAGGGCGGAGAAAGATTCAAAAGGTGACGGCAAGCCGGATACCTGGGTAACCTACTAGTTCACGTTAAACGGAGTACATTTTGGCGGGAGGCGCGCTTAATAACGCGCCTCCCTTTTTTTAATCCGATCCATAACCTTCATGCCGATTCCAACAAAAGCGTAAATACTTTGTTACAACATTGATATGGTAGGATTACAAAACCATTGACAATGAGTTCTCCCGGTTGTATAATAAAAAAGCTTCCAGAAAAACGAAGCTGTATTTTTATCTGTTTAACTAATGAGTAAACCGCACAACACCATCATAGCATTCTCTCCTTTGTTAGAGCCTGTAGAATCCGAGACAAAATTAAGAACTTATATTATGAGTTTGCGTACGTCGCAAACGCGGAAAGGAGTTGTATACATGAGGTCAAATCCTGCGAGAATCAGTGGGGTATTTGCTGTTTTGGGTATAATCTTATTTTCGGCCTATGCTGGTCCAGCCATGGCGAGCCAGATACCTCCGGGGCAGGATGTAGGCTCTCTGCAACGCACGACCGAAGAGACCAAGAAGACCGAGTCAGTAACTAAAGGTCTTATTGAAGGCGGCAAAAAAGCCGAGATCGAGAATGCGGGAGCGGTAGCTCCGAAGCAGGCTGCCGAAGCGGCTAAAGCTTCAGAATCAAAGGTCCTCATAGCGAAGATAGAGGTTGATGGTGTAACGGTGATACCGCCCGATGTCATCAGGTCGGTCGTCGCGCCGTATGAAGGCAAGGAGCTCTCGCTCTCCGATTTCAAGATAGCAGCCGATGCGGTTAATGATGAATATCGCCGCAGAGGGTATGTGACGACGCTTGTGTACCTCCCGCCGCAGAAGATAGAGAATGGTATCTTAAAGATAGCGGTTGTTGAGGGTAAGGTGGGCGTGATCAATCTGACCGGAAACCGGTATTTTACCCGCGACCTCATCATGAGTTATATCGACCTCAAGCAGGGCGATCTTTTCAATTATGACGTCTTAAGAAAAGATGTCAACAATGTCAATGAGCATCCTGACCGTAACGCCAAGATCGTGCTTGAAAAAGGCGCCGGCGCCGGCGAGACCGATGTTAATATCCAGCTGAAAGACCGGATGCCGATCCACGCGACCGTCGGTTATAATAATTATAATTCCTCATATCTGGGCCGTAACCGGTATTCCGTCGAACTAAAAGAGAACAATATGTTCGGGATCGACCACGTAGCCTCAGTCGAGGCGCAGCTGGGCGATGACGACCACTACCACCTCTATTCGGGGCGTTACCTGATGCCGATCACCCCGCGCAATAAGGTCGGTGTTTATTATGTGAACGTCGACCAGAAGCTTGGCGGATCCGTTAAAAACCTGAATATCGAAGGCAGAGGTAATATTGCCGCTATTTATGATTCATATAAGCTTATCGATCATGATGATTTTGTCATGAGGATCAATCCTGAATTTGATTATAAAGATATCAAAAACAAGATGCTCGGGTTGACCTTAAGCGAAGACAATGTCAGGGTCGCTAAGCTGGGATTTGATTTCGATTTCACCGATCGTTTTGGCGGAAGGTCGCTCCTGACGCAGGAATTCGATTACGGCATCCCCGGGTTTATGGGGGGCCTTGAAGCTAAGGATTCAAAGGCGAGTAGTGCCGGTTCAGGCGGAAAATTCTTCAAATCGGTTACCAATGCCGCAAGAATTCAGACCCTTCCCGCTTCCGCTTCCATCATGATCAGGGGTTCAGGCCAGATCACGAATAACAATCTCGTCTCCACGGAGCAATTCAACCTCGGCGGACCGGCGACCGTTCGCGGCTATCCGATCTCCGAGCTCAACGGCGACCAGGGTATCGCGGGCACCGCTGAAGTATACATACCGCCGTATTTCATTCCGACCAAACCGACGATCCCCGGTACCGACCTGAAGTATTTTAATGCTACCAAAATCGTCGCATTCTTCGATTGGGGTCGTGTATGGCGCAATAACGCTCAGGTGGGCGAAGCGAAGACTGAAGAGATCTACAGCGCTGGCCCCGGCCTGCGTTTCGATATACCTAACAGATTCTCATTCTCGTTCGATTATGGATTTGCGCTGGGCCAGAAGCCTTCCGACGGATCAAAGGGTCGTGGCCTGGTAGAGACGAAGATATTTTTCTAAAAAAATCAGGAATGTTGAGAGCTAAAAAAGTCAGCTTGTTTTACATTGACATTGAATTTTTTTCTGCTATTATATAATCCTACTGAAAAACATGAATAACTGTTGCATCTTTAACGAAGATACGAAGACGTGGTTATGGGGGAGAACCCAGACCACGTTTTTTTGTTCATATGATCAACTTAAAAAAAGGTTGGGCAGTTCACTCTTAAGGAGGCTATCGTGAAGAATTCAAGAAAATTCAGAATGCTTAATAAAGTGGTGAGCGTGCTTACACTGCTCTCCTTTATAATACATCCGATAGCCTTAGGGAAAGTGTGGGCCGAAAGCCCGCTTCCGCAGGGGCCGACTGTCCAGAGCGGCAGCGTGACCTTCAACAGCCCCAACGAAGTGACCCTCAACGTAGAGCAGATGAGTGAAGCCTCCCTCATCGATTGGCTCCAGTTCTGCATCGCGCATGGGTATACGGTCAATTTTAATATGCCGGGATCGAATTCATTCTCGGTCAACCGTGTAACCGGTGGCGATATTTCCCATATATTCGGTACCCTCCATTCAAACGGTATTGTCTGGTTGCTCAACCCGAGCGGCATCGTATTCGGCGCTGGCAGCAAGATCGATACGGCCAGCTTCCTCGGTTCCACGCTCACGATGTCCAAGGCCGATTTTGACGCGAAGACGTACTTCCTCGTAAAAGATCCGGCAAAGGCCAATGGCTATATCGTCAGCCAGGGCGAGATCAAGACCAATAAAGACGGCGGGTATGTAGCTCTCCTCGGTGGCGCGGTCCGTAACGAAGGCCTGATCGAAGCGCGCATGGGGAAGGTCATCCTCGCTTCCGGCGAGAAGATGGCGGTCGAACTTGACGGCGCCGGCACGATATCCGTCGCGGTCAATGGTCCGGTCTCCTCTAAAGTAAAGGATGAGAATAATAACGACGTCTCTGACGCGGTCGTCAACGCGGCTACCGGCAAGATCGCCGCGGATGGCGGCATCATCGTCCTCACCGCTGATGTATTAAAGGATGTATTCACGAACGCGGTTAATAACGAAGGCGTGTTGCAGGCGAACTCGTTGCAAAATGTGAATGGGCAGATTTATTTAAAAGCGAATGATAAAGCCAATGTCGCCGGCCAGATCGATGCCGATACCGGAACTGTTACCGTGGATTCGCAAAGACTGGATTATTCGGGTAAGGTTAATGCGGCGGACGCATTTTTCAATGCGAACGACGGGGATACCACCATCACCGCTGCTGATTCGGGCAACGGGAACAAAACATTTACCGATAATGGGAATATTACCGTAGCCGGGAATTTTGCCGTTACTAACGGCAGGATCAGGATTTTCGCGGATAATGATAACACGGGCGGCGGTAATTTTATCCAAAATACGGGCACTACGATAAGCAACACGGGCGGTAGCAGTATTGCTATCCGGTCGGGTTCCGACGAAACTCACGGCACTGGCAATGTGACGGTCGGCACTATCAACTCTTCCGGCAATGTGCATCTGTCAGCATTTGGCGGCTCTATCTCACGT
>JBAWYO010000114.1:0-5655 GCA_037143495.1 Candidatus Omnitrophota bacterium
ATCTGTGCGTCCGTTGTGATGCCGTTTTGGATCAGTCGGTGGGGCGGCATCCGCAATGGGGTTGTCTTTGTGCCGATGCTTCTTCTGATCTATTATCAGTGGAATCGTAAGAAAGCTTTTCTGGCAATGGCTGGGGTGACCGCCGCGTTGTCATTTTACGTCAGCCAGGAGATGGGGGTATTGGCGGTACTTCTCTTCATTGTATCGGCGGCCTACCGACTGCTGTATGATCCTCTTTCCCGCCGCGACGTTACCGCGTGCATGAAAGAAGCGGCGATTTTTATCGGTTCCTTCGGTGGTAGCCTGCTCGGTTTATACGGTTATCTGATGATGAACGGCGCACGGCTCGAGAATATCGGGATCAGCCTCTTTTCAATGCCGCGGGAGTTTCTGCGGTATTATAAAAACCCTCCCCGGTTCGCATTCCCCGGCGCGGAAGCTTCCCTGCTGGATATCGTGAACTTTATAAAAGCGCCGACGTTCGATTTTTTCTTTACTCCCGTCATCTATGCTCTCGGGTCACTCTATCTCTTCAGAAAGCGTAAGGCATTCGACCGGAGTGATTTCACGTTGATGCTTTTTACGGTGTATGGCTGGTGCATGTTCATTATCGGGATACGCGGTTTTAGCGGCCCGCAGATCACGGGTCCTCAGTTTAATTTTGCGCTCGTTACGGTGATCGTGATGGAATTATTCCTGATCCAGAAGCTTATTGACCGCGCGCGGGCAGTCTCGGTTATCCCCGCGAAAAAAAATGACGCCAGCAGCCGGATTTCCCGGACGAGGGCGCTTGCGTTGGCGGTCCTTGTCGCTCTTTTCGCGGTATACACTCGGACTCCTTCGGCGTATTCCGGTTATCTGACCAAGAACCTTACCTTCCCGGGCGTCGAAGCGCGGGTTTCGTCCTTGCCGGGCCTTGGCGGCGCGATAGTGCCGCCAGCGCAGGAGTCGACCATGTCGCGCGTGTGCGATTTTATTATGAAGCACACCGGACCGGACGATTATATTTACGCGTTTCCGCATGAGCCCCAGTATTATTTTTTTTCCAGGCGCCGGTGCCCGACCTTATTTACGAACGCGCTGGATGCCGGCATCGACCCGCGATATGAACGCGCCGCGATCGCCGATATCGAAAGAAAGAACGTCACCTACGCGATCTTTGTTTCTGATAGTTACAGCGTCATGGATAACGCGATGATCCCTAATGAGAAGCGCATACCGCTTATATACGCTTTTTTCCAGGAACGGTATGCCCCGGTGAATGTTATCGACGGGACGGTGATCATGAAAAAAAGAGAGGTGAGGAGGTGACCGGCTCCATGCAGGAAGCTGCCAGCGATTCGCCAAAAGTACTTTCGGTCGTCATACCGGCGCGCAACGAAGCCAGGAGCTTACCGGAAACGGTGAGAAAGATCAGTGCAACCCTTGATAGCGCGAGCGTTCCGTTCGAGCTGATCGTTGTAGACGACCACAGCGAGGACGGGACCGGCGAGGTTGTAAAAAGCCTTGGGATGTCCGATCCGCGGATCGTCCTGGTGGAGAATAAAGGAGCTCCGGGGTATGGATACGCGGTGCGGCGCGGCTTAGAAACGTTTAAGGGGGCGGCGGTCGTGATCGTTATGGCCGACTCGTCAGATGACCCGGCGGATATCGTGGTTTATTACACGAAGATCCTTGCGGGGTATGAATGTGTATTCGGATCGCGTTTTTGTCGTCCGGCAAAAGTTGTTGATTATCCATTTTCAAAGTTGCTTCTGAACCGGTTCGGCAATTTTTTTATTCAAATGCTTTTCTTATTGCCGTATAATGATGTTTCGAACGCATTCAAATGTTATTCGCGGCGGGCTATTGAGGGCATCCAGCCGCTCATATCCTGCCATTTTAATCTGACCGTTGAGATGCCGCTTAAGGCGATCGTTCGCGGATACACCTGGTGCGTTGTTCCCACGAACTGGTATGGCCGGGCGAAAGGTATTTCGAAATGGAAGATCAAGGAGATGGGTTCCCGGTATTTATTTGTCATGTTATATATCTGGCTGGAGCGATCGTTAAGTAGGAATGATTATCGCAGGCGCCAATAAGACCCTGAAGGAGCTAAAGGTATGACGAAAGAAGTTACCTGCAATTTATGCGGAAAAGATCATTATGAAGTGCTTTATAAGTCAAAAGAAATGCCCCGCCCAGGCGGCTACCGGATCACCGAAAGCGCTTTTACCATGCCGGAGAGGATCGTAAAGTGTCTTGGGTGCGGACTTGCGTATGTTAACCCGCGAAAAGAGCCCGAAGAAATTCACCAGGATTATCGAGAAATGGTCGATGAAGAGTATCAGGCCGAGGAGAAAGGACGCCGCCTTTCTGCCAGGATTATACTCAAAAGACTGCGAAAATTTAAAAGAAAAGGAAAACTTCTTGATATAGGGTGCGCCACCGGTCTTTTGCTTGATGAGGCGGCGCAACAGGGGTGGGATCCTTATGGTGTTGAACTTTCTAAATGGAGCGTTGATTATGCAAAAACCAGATTTGGAATTAACATCTATAATGGTGCTCTAGATAAGGCTGGGTTTAAGCATAATTTTTTTGATGCGGTCGTTTTGCAGGATTCAATAGAACATTTGACCGATCCTAAGCAGACGCTTATGGAAATACGACGTATCTTGAAGCCCGATGGTGTTTTATGTATCAGTACACCAAATATCGATAGCTTCGTTAGTAAGATTTTGAGGGGAAAATGGTGGGGGATCAACCAGTCGCATCTCTACTATTTTACCCAAAAGACTCTCGAGCAGATGCTGATAGCTGCCGGTTTCTCACCACTGATGTGCAAAAGTCATCCAAGAACGTTTACGTTTCGATATTGGGTTTATAGATTCAAAAGCTATAATGCGTTAATATACAAAATTTTTAGATTTATAACTGAAAAGACTTTTTTGCGCGATAGTACCCTCAAAATAGATACCGCAGATCAGATAGAAATTTATGCCCGCCGGAGCAGAAAGCTCCAATATATAGAGGAACTTGAAGAAAAGGATGATCTGCTGCAGAGCAGTCCCCAGAAGATGAAAACGGTAGTTGTTCTGCCGGCCTATAATGCCGCCAGGACGCTTAAAAGAACTCTAGATGACATCCCGGCGGGTTCGGTCGATGATATTATTCTGGTAGACGATAAAAGTACCGATACAACAGTTCAAACCGCTCAAGAGCTTAACGTTAAAGTTTTTGTTCATGAGGTTAATAGGGGGTATGGCGGTAATCAAAAGACATGTTATCAAAAGGCTCTTGCGTTGGGTGCGGATATCGTTGTTATGGTGCATCCCGATTATCAGTATGATCCCAAGGCGATACCGGCTTTAATAGAGCCGATCAAAAAAGGCGAAGCTGACGCGGTCTTCGGCTCGCGGATGATGAAGGGCGGAGCGCTCATCGGAGGGATGCCGCTCTGGAAACACAATACGAATATTATTTTAACCGCCCTCGAGAATGTGATATTCGGCGTCTATCTGACAGAGTATCATTCAGGGTTCCGCGCGTACAGCGCCCGCGCCCTGAAAGAGATACGATTTACGGAAAATTCCGATGGATTTATTTTTGATACTGAGATCATAGCGCAGTTGTTGCTCCACTATTTTAAAATTGAGGAAGTGCCGATCAGGACACGTTATTTCGACGAAGCATCGACGATAAAACTATGGCCGAGTGTTGTCTACGGCCTAGGCATATTGAAGACGGTTTTAAAATTTCTTCTTCACACGCACACGTTCATTAAGTTTAAGCAGTTCGAATAGCGCAGCACGCAAAAAAAAGCTTGATTTATTTTTTTCGGTATGTTAAACTCTAAGCGCTTGAAGAGAAAGTAATTTATCTCATCTTTTGTAAGAATTTGTTAATCGCGTTTTGTGTAAGCGCAGTGGTCGTGGTTGCGTATAGCAGAATGGCGCAGGTTAGCAAACGCGACAGTACTCTGTTAAAAAAAGTTAGCAAGTTAATAAAAAAAAAGTTAGCAAATTGCGTCTTGACTTAATTACATTATATGGTATATTCTATATAAGGTGGATGTATAAAATGTCAAGCGCGAAAGCAGCATTCGATAATCCGTAATATTTGAGAGGCAGCATGCGGAAGCATATTTTTTTATCTTCGTTTTTAATCAAATTTACAAAGTATTTACAAACGGCGAATTTTTTCTCTCATGATTAGTATTGCTAAAGAGACTATATGATACAAGAGTTACAAAGCCCACGTAAACGGATCCTGCTAAAAACGATATCTTCGATCGTGTCGATAACGTTTTTGTATCAGCAGATCCTTTGGGCTTACGATTTCAGCTCAGTGCTACAGCGGAGAGACCGTGATCGGGCAAGCGCGGTATCTGGACAGGGTCTTGACAGAGCAGAAGCATCCCGCGATGAGTTAATGAGCAGAAAGCAAGAAGCCGAGGATGAGCTCTTTAATCGTGATAAAGATAGGTTTGATGATCAGCTTGATCAATCTCTTCAGAATTTGAGAAGAAAAAAGAAACTCTTCGATGATGAAGACGAGGGCAAGGGGCGCAGCGGAGCTGGCGCTGAAAATCTCAACCAAAACGGTCTTAACGGTTTAACCGACCAATTAGGTAATAAAATCGCGTATTCGCTCTCAACATTCGATAAAAATGGCAATCCTACGGTTTTAAATGTCTATGAGTACAACGTTGAAGGCGACAACAGTAATACTAATCTTGATTATGTCGTAAAATATAATATAAAAGGTGTTGACGCCACCCAGTGGCGTAAAGATGTCAACTCGACCACTGACGGGAGCGGCGGCAAGGTGGAATGGTCGGGGGTGAAAGGAGATTTTTCGAGTCTTACCGCACAACGGGTTACGAGCAAGACCGTGTACGAAGGAGCCGATGGTCAGGAAAGCATATCATATATACTATCAGCATATAATAATGGTGTTCCTGCCACGGTCGATATGTATGGCTATGATGCGCAGGCCGGCAATCTTCTTACCATAAAAGATTATGATATAACGAACGTTGATCAGGGTAGCTGGCTGGCTGAAGACCTTTCGACGCTTAAGAGAACGACGGTTTTTTCGGGAGATAAGGGCAAGGAAAAGACCTGGTATGTGCTGAGCGATTATAACGCGGCATTTGCGCCGACCTCACTGAGCCTCTACGATTACCATAAAAACGGTGACACCGACAATAACCTCGATGAAGTAAGGACGTATGCGATCGATGGAGTTTCTAAGGGCAGATGGCTTACGGAAGATAATACGCGCCTTACGAGCGCGAGCGAGTATGCCGGCAAAGAGGGCGACGAGAAGATCCAGCGGACCTACGATTACTCATACGATAGTACGACCAGCACGCAGACGATCACGGATCGCAAAGATTATCTTTATACGGACGAAGCACTGACTTCGACGAAGACCTACAATACCGAAGCAGAGTCAATGGCCGACGCGAAGATCTTAAGCGGTGAAGATCTTGAGACGCGCGGACTCCTGACGGATGAGCAGGTGTATATCGGCGATGCCGGAGTTGAGAAAATATCACGGGATTATGCGTATACCTATGATGAAACAAAGCAGGAGTACCGGATCAGCGTCAGGACTGATTATAATTACGGCCCCGACGGCGCACTCACCACCATTAAGAAATACGATACC
>JBAWYO010000115.1:0-5586 GCA_037143495.1 Candidatus Omnitrophota bacterium
CGAAGAGCGGACTGCGCACGCCAAGCTCTTCCGCCGCCAACCTTCCATAGCGGACATCCTTGCGGTCGTCATAATTCGTGCCGTCAAGGCACGGGCCCATACCCTCGCTGTGCGCTATTTTTATTAATTTAGAAAAAAGCTCTTTTTTGCAATGATAGCAGCGGTTAACCGGGTTATTCTTAAAACCTTTGATACCCAGCTCGGACGTCTGTATGATCTTCAGCCGGGCTCCCATCTCTTGAGCGTATTTTTTTGCCTCTTTAAATTCCCGCGACGGATATGTCTCGGAACGCGCCGTCACCGCGAGAACATTCTCCCTCCCGAGCGTATCGATCGCGACCTTGAGCAGGAACGTGCTATCCACCCCGCCTGAGTAGGCTACCAGAACACGCTTAAGGGATGTAAGTATCCGTTGAAGATCTTTTAATTTTTTATGCATGACTTCTCTATCCACCCTCCGCCCAAGACGATATCCCCGTCATAAAAAACGACGGCCTGGCCCGGCGTCGGCGCATCTTGCGGCTCATCAAAGAGGACCTCGGCGGTATCAACGCCCGTCATTATTATCTGAGCGGGAGCTTTCCGGTGTTTATACCTGATCTTCGCTTCGGCCCGGAATTCCCGTTTTGGTTCGGCGAACGCGATCCAGCTCACGCGGACCGCGGTCAATGACCTCTTAAAAACATCCTTCTTCGGACCGACAACGATGGCATTACGCGCGCGGTCGATCTCAAGCACATAGAGCGGTTCCTTATGCGCGATGCCGAGCCCATGGCGCTGTCCTATCGTATACCGCGGCGTACCCTTATGCTCTCCGAGAACCGTCCCTTTTTTATCGACGATAGGCCCGGATTCCATCGTGACGTTCGCCTTCTTGGTCAGATACTTCGCGTAATCATCCTCGACGAAACAGATCTCCTGGCTATCCCGCTTGTCATGGACCAGTTCCAGACCAAGGTCCCGGGCCATGCGCCGGATCCGGTCCTTCGTAAAACTTCCCAGCGGAAAAAGCGCCCTGCTTAATTGTTCCTGTGAGAGGTTAAAGAGCACGTACGACTGGTCTTTAGCGGCGTCAGAACCGGCCTTAAGGAGAAAACGTCCCGAATCCTCATCATAATATGAGACGGCGTAATGGCCTGTCGCGATGAGGTCGGCCCCCAGCTCCCGCGCTTTCTGCATCAGCGCCCCGAACTTGACCTTTTCGTTGCACACAATGCAGGGGTTCGGTGTTACGCCATTAAGATAACTGCCGACAAAATAATCAATAACGTGTTCTTTGAATTCCTCATGAAAGTCAACAACATAAAACGGTATAGCGAGTTTCTGCGCGACATACCGCGCGTCCCTGATCCCCTCGAGCGAGCAGCAGCTCTTATCGCGGCTCTGCCCGCACTCCTCCTTCGGCCAGAGCTGCATGGTAATACCGATGACCTCATACCCTTCATCCTTTAAGAGCGCCGCGGCGACTGAACTGTCGACGCCGCCGCTCATCGCGACCACTATCCGCTTTTTCATGATATACAAGGATACTATGTTCTTCCGGCGGGGTCAACGCAAAAAAAGAACGCCGCACCGTTATGAGCGGATCCGCTTCTCGTAACTTGATTCGATAGTTTTGATAAGGCCGGTCAGCACTTCGTTGACGGGGGTGGGGATATTGAAAGCCTTGCCCTGGCGGACAATAGCTCCGTTGATAAAATCTATTTCCGTGCGTTTGGCGTGCAGGATATCCTGCAACGTTGAACAGACGTTCGTCGCGGTAGCTTTCGCGACGCCTTCGACCTTCTGAAAAGGGTCGTCATAGATCAATTTGATCCGTTTACGCTTGGCAACCTTGACCGCCTCCTGGACCGCCGACCGCATCACTTCCCTGGTGGGATCGCACTCCGCGAGCAGACCGTTCGGCAAGCGCGTCAACGCTCCCAGCGCGTTAATTCCGACATTGATGATAAGCTTGCTCCAGATGACGGCATTGATGTCTTTCGATATTTTCGTCTCAAAGCCGGCTTTCGAGAATGCTGAGGCTATGTCGCGGATCGGCCCGAGCACCTTGCCGCTCGATTTGCCGATGATCGTCTCGCCTTTACCCGCGTGTCGAACCCGGCCCACGCCCAGCAAGGTAGCGCCGTGCGCGGTAACGCCGCCGACCACACGCTCTTCGCCGACGATATCGTTAATAACCTGGACATTGCCGATACCGTTTTGAAGGGTTACGATCTGCGTATTCTCACCGATCAGTTCCTTGACCGCCTTGGTCGCCTCTTCAGTATCATACCTCTTGACCGCGATAATGATCGCCTGACAGACGCCGACCTCTTTAGCCTGCGCGGTCGCGTTGACCTTCACCGTAAAATCTCCCTGGGGGAGCTCAACGGTCAGTCCGTCCTGCCTGATCTTCTGCGCGCGGGAAGCGTCGTGATCGATTAGATAAACGTCTTCCTTCGCCTTCGTCAGGAAAGCGGCGAAGAGACAACCCATAGCCCCGGGTCCTACGATCGCTATCTTCATCTCATATTCCCTCTGAACACTATACTACACGCTGCGTACTTGTTTGTAAAGATTAAAGACCGGAACGCTCGTATTGATCAGCATAAAAAATGATAGGGCGCCTGAAGGTGCCCTATCATTTTCTGTCTGCGCGCTATCCTGTTCTTCAGCGATTTTTTTTATTCATCAGCTCTTCCTTCTGCTGACAGCTGATGCAGTGCTTCGCGTACGGGACAACTTTGAGACGACTCTTAGTGATCTTCTCCTCGCAGGTTATACATACCCCGTACTGCCCGTCGCGCAATTTCCTGAGCGCCTCGTCAATATCGTAGATGACTCCCTGCTCGCTGCTCACGATCCCGAGGGACATCTCCCGCTCATAGTTATCGCCGGACATATCGGCCATATGGAGCGTATACCCCGAGAGATCGCCGGATGCGTCTTTCTGTGACGTCTTCAGCGTATCTTTGGTAATATGTTCCACTTCACCGGCCATCTTCTCCCGCTGTTTCAGGAGCAGTTCTTTGAATTTTTTAAGATCGGCCTTGAGCCATACCTGTTTAACCTTGGGAGCCGCTTCCGGTGCCGCCGGACGAACTTTTTCCGAAGATCTCTTTATGGCACTCATTCTCTTGGCTTTTAATTGTTTGCTTGTCTTTATTTTTTTATTCACGCTCTTCCCTTTCATCCCGGACCCCCTCGTACGATAGCGGCGCAGCGTTCACAGAGTGCCGCATGCTGATCGCCTTCTTTCGCGTACACATTGTAATTCCAACAGCGCTGACATTTCGCGCCGGACGCCTTCTCAACCTTTATCTGGAGCGGCACGGTCGCTGATCGCTGCGCATCCGCCAGCTCACCATCGCCTATCGCCACTTTCGAAACAATAAGCACTGAAGGGAGTTCCCCCTGGTAACGCGTGAGCAACCCCTGGAGGGCACTCTCAGTACTGAACAGGGTAACCTGCGCCTCCAGTCCCGACCCCAGAAGACCGGCCTCTCTTTTGATCTCGAGCGCCTTCAGGACCTCACCGCGCACGTCAATGATCCGCTTCCAGACGTCCTCAAGGGCAGGATCGTGATATTTTTTAAGCGCAGCAAGGTCGGGCCACAGCGCCTGGTGCACGCTGAGCGCCGGTTGGCCCTTGGCCATATTCTGCCATGCCTCATCGGCGGTAAAAACCGTTATCGGCGCCATGAGCTTCGTTAAAACATCAAGCATGATCGAAAGCGCCGTTTGCCCTGAACGCCGCGGTAACGATTTGGCGTGTGGAATATACAATCTATCCTTCAAAATGTCAAGATAAAAAGACGAAAGCTGGATGACACAGAAATGGTAGACCTCATGGAATACCTGGTGAAACGAATATTCATCGTAATGGCGGCTGACCGCCTCAACGAGTTTGTACGTTTCGGAGAGCGCCCACCGGTCTATTTCAAGCATCTCGGCGGGAGCGACCGCGTCGCGCGCGGGATCAAAATCGAAGAGATTACCGATCATATACCGGTACGTATTGCGTATCTTGCGGTACGCGTCCGCGAGCCTGGTCAGTATCTGGGGGGAAACGCGGATATCCTCGCTGTAATCGCTTGAGGCGACCCAGAGGCGCAGGATATCGGCGCCATAATCCTTGATAACCTCATGCGGAGAAACAACGTTACCGACCGACTTTGACATCTTCCTGCCGTCCCCATCGACAACAAAGCCGTGCGTCAGGACAGACTTGAACGGCGCGATACCCTCGATTCCCATCGCCGTAATAAGCGAGGATTGGAACCATCCCCGGTGCTGGTCACTGCCCTCGAGATACAGATCAGCCGGAAAACCCAGATGATCACGTTTTTTCAGTACCGCCTGATGACTGACGCCTGAATCGAACCAGACGTCCATAATATCGAGTTCGCGGCGGAAATTATTCCCGCCGCACTTCGCGCAGACAAAACCGGGCGGCAGAAGATCCTTCTCCGCGGTCGAGAACCAGACCTCGACGCCGTCCTTCGCAACCAGATCGGCAACGCGGTCGATAATCCCGGCATCGAGCACTTCATGATCGCAGGCCTTGCAATAAAAAGCAATGATCGGAACGCCCCAGAGCCGCTGACGCGAGAGACACCAGTCGGGGCGGCTCTCGACCATCGAGCGGATGCGTTCGCGTCCGTACGGCGGCACCCACGCGACATCCTTATTGATCGTCTGGAGCAGCTTCCCCCGTAACCCCTGGTGGTCCATGGTCAGGAACCACTGCGGCGTCGCGCGGAAGATGATCGGTTCCTTGCAGCGCCAACAATGCGGATAGGAATGGGTTATTGATTCGCTGAAGATGAGCGCGCCGGCAGCGGCGAGTTTCTCGATGATCGGTTTATGTGCTTTGTGAACATTCATGCCGGTAAACTCTCCGGCTGACTTATCAAAATTCCCTTTAGGATCGACCGGCATCAGGACCGGAAGTTTATACCGCCTGCCGGTCGCGTAATCATCCTGCCCGTGCCCCGGAGCGGTATGGACGCAACCGGTACCGTCAGCCGCGGATACATATTCCGCCTGCACGACGGGTGAGTCCCGTTCGATGAAAGGATGCCTGCACACCATGCCATCCAATCCGGTCCCGCTTTTCCGTTCGACGATCGAGTATTCTTTTATCCCGAACTTTTCCATCGCGGCCGCGACCCGCTCCTCCATCATGACCCATATTTCATCGCGTACCGCGACAAACGCATATTGTTGATGCGGATGCACGGCAATAGCGACATTCGCCAGCAAGGTCCAGGGAGTTGTTGTCCATATCACGAAAAATACATTCTTTTGGCTGGTGGCTGGTGACTGATGACTGGTGACCCTGAATTTTACGTAAACTGACGGTGAGGTGTGATTGTCATACTCGACTTCCGCTTCCGCCAGCGCGGTCTCGCAGGTGCAGCACCAGTTGACGGGTTTAAGACCTTTATGAATGTAGCCGCCCTTCACCAGCTTGCCGAATGACCGGACGATCTCGGCCTCATACTCCCTGCTGAGCGTCAGGTACGGATGCTCCCAGTCGGCAAAGACCCCGAGGCGCTTGAACTGATCGCGCTGCAGCGCGATCAGTTCAAGCGCCTCGGG
>JBAWYO010000116.1:0-5567 GCA_037143495.1 Candidatus Omnitrophota bacterium
GCATCATCAATGTACCGTAAAAGAATGTCATGGACCGGACGATCCTGCGCGTCGCCGAGCAGCCGTTCGATCGCCCAGGCAGCCCGATGCAGTGCGCCGGGATCTTCAAAAGCGACCTGGGCCATGATCGCGAGGCGAGCCGTCTCATCGGGCTCGGGCACCTCTTTATCCCCTGCCGCCGGAAATTCGCCAAGGAAGGTCGAAACGAGCGTGATCTCTCCCGATGCTCCCCTTTCACGCGCTTCCCGCTTACGGGTCTTTACCAGGCCGATCAGGCGGAGCAGATCGGTAAAACGCACCTGGGTGTAATCGCTGGTCAGGATGCGATAGAGTATCGCGTCGCGGTCGGCGGCGTCCGTAGGATCCTTAAGGTGCGCGAGCCTGAGCGCGTCGATCATCTGGCGCACACGGACCTGAGCGCTGATATCCTCTTTTCCGTCCGTGCTGTACGGGATCCCGGCGCGTAAAAAGGCGTCGATAAGGCGCGAGATATCCCGTCGCTTGCGGACGAGCACCGCAATGTTATTGTATGGCGCGGCGCGCTCCGCGTCTGAGAGTTCGGCCGTTGAGGCTATTTGTGTCTTAAGCTCTTCGATCTTTTGCGTCAGATAGAGCAATTCCTCAGAATCTGTCGTAAATTCATGAAAAAGTATCGATCGCTGAGAAAACTCCTTTTTTGCGTTCAGTGTTTTCGCCGCGACCCGTTCGGCGGACGGGATCTGCCCTATTATCCTTCCTGAGAGACGGATAATATCTTCCGTTGACCGGTAATTGTCTTTGAGCGTTATTACGGTAGCTGCTGGAAAGCGTTTTTTAAAAATACTGAAATTGTTGATCGACGCGCCCTGAAAACGGTAGATCGATTGGTCATCATCGCCGACACAGCAGATATTCGGGCATGTTTCGTCGATGAGCTCAAAGAGCAGATCCATCTGGGCTCCGTTCGTGTCCTGATATTCATCGACCATGATGTGTGAGTAGCGTTGCCGCAATGACGCCCTGAGGCCTCTCTCGCAGCGCAGCACGTCACGGGCTACCATGATCATATCGTCAAAATCATACCGGCCCCTTTTGTCGAAGATATCAGCGTGAATACCGCTCTTGCATTCTTCGTAGAGCGTATAGACTTTCGCCAGAGCTTTAAGCCGCTCCTGTTGCTTTTCGGTCAGGGTAGTGTCGGCGGGCGCGAGCGATGCAAGGTATTCTGCAAGTTTCGCGGGTGTGATGCCTTCCTTTTTAAGATCGCCCAGCCTGCGTTCGATCTCACGCAGATAAAAATAGCGCGCGCGGAACGGACGTATCGCGTCAATGTCTTCGGTGCGGTCGAGGATATACTCGAGGACCTGAACTTTCTCAATATCGGTTATCTGGATCTTTTCCTGGATGTGGTTGGCGGCTTCCTCCGATTCGAGAAGGATCGCATTGGCGAAGCTGTGAAAAGTAGCTGTTTCTATATTATAGCCGTCGCTGCCGAGGATCTTCACCAGGCGTTCCTTCATAGCCTTTGCGGCGGAATTGGTAAAAGAGAGGATCAGGATATTTTCGGGCGCTGCGCTGCGGGTCCGGATGATATGCGCGCTGCGCAGCGATAGAAGGTGTGTTTTGCCGGTTCCGGGTCCGGCAAGCACCAGCACCGGCCCCTCAAGAGCAGTTGCGGCCGCGCGTTGTTCGGCATTAAGAGAGTTTAAGTAGTCTTCATCCGTGGTAACTATTTTTTTTATCATATGATAGCGGGGCATGGCTAAAAAACAGCCGGTAACACTTTGTGTTACCGGCTGTGTAAGGCGGACATATTGGCCGGTATTAGAACCGGATATTAAGGCCGGCGCTTACCGCTTTTTCATCGCGGCAGCGTCCTTCAATATTGACGGAGACCGTATCGCTGGCAAGTAAATCAACGCCGTAGTAGAGTCCACATCTTCGCTGCGAGTTCATATCAGTCTCTGAATGTTCGACTGCTCCCTGTTTGAATTTTATATGCGATTCAATATTCGAATATTTAACCCCCATATAGGGAGCTATTTTTTTATACTGATAGCCGAGACCCATCGCCCCCTGCCATTCGCTAAAGGTATAAAGATTGTTTGAGGTGTCGATCTTATCCCGGTAATACTGAACCCGGTCGATCGAGGTTTTGCATTGCCGGTATTTACCGTCGACCCCCAGCCTGAGGATGCCGCGCAGGAACTCGAGCTCATAGAGCACATAGCTGACACCTCCGCCGAAGACACCGTCGAATTTAGAGTTAATAATATACTGTTCGCCGATAAAATTGCGGACCTTACCTTCGTAGGTTCCGACGAGGCCGTAAATATCGAGCTTATGGCCTACATAAAAAGAGCCCTTCAGGGTCATAAGCTGGCCGGAGAATTTCGGCACACCAGAATTTCCAGAGTTCATTTTTCGAGATTGCACCGCTTCTGCTTCCAGGGTGATCTTGGTCGGATACGTACCGTCCAGCAGGACCGGTCCCGACGGATTGCCGACCGGAGCCGCGTAACAGACGCTCACGGCCAACGCGGAAAGAACAACAAGACCACTTGCGACCAGCTTTTTGATCATGTCTCGCTCCTATGGGTAATATTTCTGTCGATAAAATCGATCAATTCCTTTTGTTTCTGAATATCGACGTTCACAAATTTGACCCCCATGCCGGGGGATGAGGGGGATTGAAGACTTTTATCGGCAATCCAGATGACCATACCATCCATCTCCACCGGCGCGATCTCCTTCGGGATGGAAATCTCCATTTTAAGCATGGTCTTGACCGGAAGAACATCGTGAGTATAAATAAATAAACCTGCGCCGCTGACGTTAAACGCCTTGCCGGTACAGGGGCAGCCGGTCCGTGTTTTCTTCGCATGAGTCGGCCGGAATTCCACGAGGACTTTAATATCGGCGCGTTTAAACTGTCGACGTAGCGGGCGTTGCTCAAGCTCGAGCGTCGAATCATCAAAACCGCGGATCGCTTCTTCCTCGGATGCGAAACAATGAAAAACTTTATCCATGCGGGCAACTTTGAAGAGTTCGCGGATATGGAGACCCGCGTTGCAAAATTTGATCGTGCCGCCATGATTGGCGACGTTTTTGTAAGCGATCGCCAGGATCGATAGGCCGCTGTAATCAACCAGCTCGATATTCTCAAGATTGCAGAGAATCCGCAATTTATTATTCTTAAGCGCCCAACCGATGGTTTCTATAAGTTCGGAACTGTCAATGTCGATCTTTCCTTCCAGATCGAATATCACCAGATCACGGACTTCCTTCATTTTAATATTCATGAACGTATCTTTTTCTCGCGATTTATATAGTAGTATACCGCAATATGAAAAAATTGCAAGAATTCGTTCTTAAAAAGTCGATATAATACACTCATAAGAAAACCCGCTCACGCGCGCGTGCGCCTGAGTGGGTTTTCTTATGGTCAATCGCGCAACGACTAGATCTTGGTGACTTTCGTCGCTTGTTCCCCTTTGGGGCTCTGGGAAACTTCGTAACTTACCTTATCAGCTTCCTTGAGCGATTTGAAGCCCGTTCCTTCGATACCGGTATGATGCACGAAGATGTCTTTTCCACCATCATCGGGGACGATAAACCCAAATCCTTTTTGATCGCTGAACCATTTTACTGTTCCTGTCGGCACTTTAAACTAACCTCCTTCCCTGAATTAGATTTGGAGTAAGTAATTTAAAAAAAGCCACCTTCACCGCAACTACCGGCGCTAGTGGCTTCTAAATTACTTTCTGTACGATACGCTGTTCCACTAAATAATTAAACTCCAATTCAAGTGCTTTTATCATAGCACAGGAACGGGATATGTCAAGAAAAAAATAAAAGGTATCGGTGTGAACGAGGTCAATCGAGGCCAAAGAACGGGGTGCAGAGTATATAATAAAGAAGGCTGCCGACAATGAGAACACCGGTAGAGACAAGCGCTAATTTCCTGCCAAGATTTTTTTTATCAAGTTCTGTTTTGGTGAGATAGATCAGCCCGACCAGAAGCATGATATGCGGAGCGAGTACGCAGGCTGCAAAGAGCAGCCACCCCCTCCTCATTCTTCCTTGAAATCCGTAACACTGTTGCCGTCAAAGTAAATGCGCATGGCTTTTGAAAGATTCGCGTAATTGATCGGAAGGTTGCTGGCATGGCTGTAGTAAACCCATTCCTGTCGGGGGGTTGCCCCGGCGCTTTTCGCGATCCCCTTTTCCTGAACCAGGTCAGGTTCGCCCCAGATCCCGCGAACCTCATCTTTTGACATCCCCCGATGGAGCGGGCTGGTTCCTAATGGGTGCGTCAAGAGTTTTCCGGGGGTTGGTGGCTCGATTCCGGCACATCCTGCCAGCAGCACGCACATAACAACGATCAATAATGAAACTCTCTTCATGAACACTCCTTTTATCCGTACAGCAGGTCACAGAGATATCTGAGGAAAGTATTTTTGTTATCTTCCTCGATCTCGGCGATTTCGATACCTACATCCATTGTGGGGGTAGTTGGCTCCGCATTTTTTGTCAACCAGGCAACCCTGCCGATCGCATGAACAGGGTTTTGAGCTTTCGGCAGGTTTAATGTCAGCGCAACTCTGTTCCCCTGCGTTAAGTGCTGATTATCTGAGAGGAGTTTAAAGCCGAACGCTGAGAGATCTTGCGTCGTCTCAACATAGATCTTATCAGAATTCTCTATGGTATACTCGACTTTAAGCGGGGAATGTAAGCGTAAATACTTTCTTTTTTCAGCAATCTGTTTTGCCATGATTTATTCTCCCTGTGAAGATTATAACATAGTGAACCATCCGCGTCAAGATGCGCGCTGTCCGGCATCAAAAAAAACCGCTCTCGATCATACGAATTCCGGCGTACTGTCAAGAGCGGGCGATGGATCTCTGCTGATTATTTACGGCACGTAGCGCATCCGGCGTTACAGCAGGTATTCTTAACCATGGACGGCTGTATCGCCGGTCTCTGGTTTCTTCCGACGGGGAATGTGGCGACATCGACGATGCCGGAGACGGTCCGTGCTACCGCGTTAAAAACGCCTTTGACGGTTCCGATGGTTACACCTTTAAACGCATTGCTGCAGCGTGTTGTGCAAACGACGCTTTTGGGTATTTCGCTCCACCCAAACACTGCATTATGCGCGCCCCGGTTAAGTTTCGAACGTGCTGCGCGTGCCCTCTCCGCTTTGACCTGATGAACCTCAGCTGCAAAAACGGACGTCGTTAAAAAAGCGAACATCACCGCCACTCCCACCAGGAACACTGCTTTCTTCATCGACATTTCCTCCTTTATGGATCTATTTTCTGATACCATACCAGAATATAAAATCTCTGTCAAATAAACTCCTGCCTCCGGCGGTTCTTTTTTTCATCTTCGGGTTTGAATCTGATACGAAGGACCTCAGCGTCGAGGCTTCCGTTCCACGCTCCCGGATTATCGGAAAAGGAGTTAGAGCGCAGCAGCGTAGAAAATTCTTTCGGCAGGTTCCAGAGCGTGCACCTGAACATCATCGTGGCGTTCGGTTGCACGGTATTCTCTTTTAAAAAAATAAGGTGCGGCAGCGGTACTCG
>JBAWYO010000117.1:0-5511 GCA_037143495.1 Candidatus Omnitrophota bacterium
CTTCTATCCCCCGCCGCCAGGGGCCGCAGGACATCAGCACCACCGTTACCGGGCCGCGGCGACCTTACCGGCGCGGCGGCCCCCCGGACTGCGGCCATGCGCTCTATAAGATGTCTCAAAATATCTTGAAATCTTAAGAATGCCCCGCCCTCTTCCCGCTCCGCGACATATTCCGATGGCGGTTTAGGTAGGTCAGGATCCAGTTTACTCCAGAAGAGACCAAACACAAAGGTCCGCGGACCGCCTTTAAGGAGCTCGACAGCATGCCGATTCCCGGCAAGGTTATCCCAATGCTGCCAATGCATCCGTATATACCTCATAAATAAAGTCAGCCGATGGCTGATGAACGGTTGATGTACTACCGCCGCCAGAGCTTCAACCTGCCCGATCACGTCGCGCAGTTCTTCCTCAGCCAACTTGTCCCGTTGTTCCAGATGGATATTGGTCATCACCTGTGTATAGACCGCCACAACTTGAAGCGCCACATTCAGGTTGTGCGTGCCCTGCCCTTGATACAGGGTCCTCAGCTGAGCCAGATTCTCGGGCCGGTCGGCGAGCGTACCAAATAAGCGCAAGAGCGCATCCCACCAGACAAAATGTGTCTCGCAGCTCATCCAGCGAACCACCTTTTCTAACAGGGCTGATCGATCCCCGACCTTATCGCACTCCGCCAGCAGGATGCGCTGCGCCTGCTGGCGGGTCTCGAGCAACGCCGCCTGCTCCGCTTCCGTCTCGGCGCCCGGATGGCCGTCGGGGATATAGGTCCGGTCGATGATGTCACCGAGCTCGACCAACAACGCTCCCTTATCGCTGTGGTCGCGAACCCTGAACGCGATGCTTATCGCTTCAACGCGCGCGCGATCGACCTCTACGCTGACGAATCTACGCGCAAACTCAGGATAAAAATACCAGGCAATATCTTCCGCCAAAGCACCGGTTATCTCTTTGGTAAGTGGCAACCTGGTGCCGTATCGCTGATCCAATTCTTTTAAGGCTCGCTTCTTCGCCGCCGCGGCCAGGTGCTGCCGGGCCAGAACCGGATCAAACCCTCTCTTGTGCAATTTTCTCTCACTATCGCGAAAATCCTGCTTTCTGGTCATTTCTCCGAATGACGTCAGTCCGCCGCGATAATCAACGACTAAATACGCGGTCAAGCCGTTGACCTGTTCCACCATCCTGTTAAATGCTTCATCTAGGCCGGGTTTCAGCGCTTCCACATGTTTAGCGGCCTTCACGATCAGCTCTGCTCTCATCCAGGCCGGCTGCCCGGTCCGCGCGTAATAGAACGTATCATCGTCTTCTGCTGTTTTGACCCAACGATCATAATTAGTATTAAGGCCCCTGTGGTAAAAAGTTTCGAAAGCGTCTATGAACCCGTTCAAGCGCTCAAGCGAGGCACCTTCGACGATCAGACTCTCCCATCGACCGACCGCATCATCCAGATGTGCCAGACAATTTTGATCGAGCTCAAAACCGGCACCGGTCATCTCTTCCACTATGACTCGCGCATTCCGCCGGATCCTCGTCAGATGGGCCCGCGCCCGTTCCATTGACCGCAGGACCCACGACGGATACTCTGACGACGATATCAGCTCGCGTTCCTGTTCCGCGAACGCCAGCGACCGCAGGACGGCTCTGCCGGCAGTGTCTTCCCCCCGCACCAGAGACGCGGGGCCTGAAGCGGCCGGGATACCGGCTTTGAACGCGCGCAAATTCGCCAGTATCGTCCGCGCGCCTTCGTCACCCTGTTTGGCAGCCTTGAAAAGCTGGTAATATGTCTTTCGGCTCGCCGCCCCCAGATACATCTGCGCAAAATCCCTGTTGTATTTTTCGTCTATTCTTATCCCTTCACGCGCCAATCCGGGAATGGGTCTCGTCCTCAGCATAAAGAAATGAGCCGCACTGTTTCCTAAAAAATCGTTGTGAAGAGCAAGACGGACGAGCTGGCGCGTATGTCCGACGAGTACGCGCAGGTCGGGACCGGAAATAGGTTCGATTGGCGGATACGCAGCATCCCGGTATCGATCCCAGCTTTCCGGGTTTTTCTCAATGGTTTTTATCTCAAACACGTCACCGTTCATGCGCGTCTCGACGATACCGTCGATACACCTGCCGGACCCCTGACGATTACCGCGAATAATAAAACGGACCCTCCAGCTCCCCGCTTGGCGCGCAAATGGAATGCTGCCATCCGCAAGAAAAGCACGCATCTCCCCAATAAGATCGTCATGAAATGTTTTGTCCGGCGTCTCCATAGCGGCGAGCATCCGATCAACCTCTCCCCTCATCGACTCGGGTAACGTCGTGAGCTCATAGACCGGCATCGCTATCTGGCCTCGTGGGCGATCGAGCATATTATTGCGGAGGCAGATGACCTGATCGGCATATAGCCCGCTGAACATATTCTCCGGCAGCCCGTTGATCATCTTTTTATACCGGCGCGCCGCGGCAAAGATCTCCCGTAAACGCTCTGTGCCGTCCGGGACGATCTCATTAACAAAAAATGCCATGATCGATCGTGCCTGGGCCGGCTCATAAAAGCGCAACAGGTCGTGCAAGAGCGGCTCATAAACCAGATAGAGCGCGAGCGCGTTCGTATTATTGCCCAGCATATCGATCATCTCATCGGCGTATGCGTAATAGCGATATGTCCGTGTACTCAATAAGAATTGCCCGCTCGATGTTGTCACCAACCCCGGGAAACCGGAAACGTGATATCTATGTTCGAAGTCCTCGGTCATTTTAAGCAGACAATACTGCAGTTCATGGACCGCACCCACAGAAGGACCTTCGCGGGGCATACAACCTAACGCAAATTCAAGCAACCGCTCTTTTCCCGCGGAAAGCACATGCCGCGCCCGCGGGATCGCCGCGTCAAGCCATGGGTTACTCCCTACAGGTAGGTATCTTGAAAACCGGTCAAGATAGAGTATCGCTTCCGTCTCAGGAAGATTACAGAGCCGTGCCGGCAGTACCTGCCGCTCCTCTACCGCCGCCGGCCGCAGCGCGGTCAACAGTCGATAGTCTATAGCCGATACTATTTTTTTCTCTCTTGACCATCGACCATCGACTATCGACCCATGGTGCTTCATGAGGACTTCAGCGCAATACCCGGCGGTGCCCTGCTGCAGGAGCAGCAGGAGCGCAAGACATATTGTGGATATCATGTGTGTCGTTCGTGTGAAATGCATGTTAGTCGTTAGTCGCTTGCGTAACATTCGTGTCTGTCGCTGGTAAAAGCACTTTTCCTCAATGGGGTCCTGGCGCTCCGGGAGACGGACCCGGGTACCCTCAAGGTTCCCTGTGGATGTCCTCCGAGAGGGGCACTACAGATCGCTTTCAAGAGCTCTTCTCACGCAATCAGATAACGGCAATACCGCTTTCTCATGAAATCCTCTGGAATATTCTTTGCTGACGCGAACATTACCGATCTGCCGCAGGAGATCTATCGCCAGCACATAGAATAAGTCAGTTTTGCCCCAGTCGTCTTTTCCCCTATGATATTCGTAAAAAGCACGAACCTCATTTTCGTCGTACAAATGGTGAGATCCGTAAACAAAATAAACGGGGACCCGCAAGTCCTTTTCCAAAAAAAGATGCCGGATGAGCCAATCTATCTCCATGTTAGTAGCCTTACCTAAATTGCCCGGGAAATCTCCCCATGGGGAGACAGGTAAAAACATGACTATAGGCTTTCCGCCGCCGGCTAATCTTTCAAAAAAATGTTCCCAGCTGTCTTCCCACACCTCACGCCAGTGTATAAAACCCAACGCCGGCGCCAGCACATTTGCACCGGACATCCAATCGGTACCCAGCGCTACTGCGCCGTTGTCAAGCTCCTGCTGCTTATATTTTACTCTAAAGAGATCAATTACAGAGACCAGGTGAGCCTGCGAAGAATTACTGCACATCGCAACGAACGCCTGCCTCGAAAACAGTTTCGGCATCTCCCCGTTCCTATAATCTCTTTTGAAATAATCTGCTAAGATCTGCGCCAACTCGTTTTCGGTATATTCAGTATGGGTACCTTCATCCGGCAACCCGAGGTCATTTAAGGCCTGTGCCAGGTCGATCTTTCTTATTTTGGGCAAGCCGGGCTCCAGGCCAAGTTGGACGCTCATGCGTCCATGTCTGTAAAAATTGTACAAAAATTTGATCGCTCCGGCCCTCTTGGCAACTTCATATTCGTTGGCCGCTCGGGGTATACCGCCTCTCTCGTCTTGCGCCAACGGCCGCAACGCGGTCGATAGTATTTTTTTCTCTATTGACCATTGACTATCGACTATTGACCCATTGTGTTTAATCAGGGCACCATCACAATACCCTGCCGTGCCCTGCCCAAGGAGGAGCAGGAGCGCAAACGTAACTATGATAGCAGTGTGGTTTCGCTTTCTCATATAACTTTGTCGTTAATTTTTATAATGAATCCGAAAAAATGGTATTTACACCTGTCCGTCCAGGACCACAATTCCCGCTTCACCTGTCTTTGCCGGCTGCGCTTCGTACGCGCGCCGCCTCATGAACTCCTCGATCAACTCTTCGAGAGCGGGGTGGCTGACATCGTATAACCGTAAAAGTTGTATCATCCCATCCGGATCCTGCTCAAGCCACCGCCGCGTCTTCTCCTCGTCAGGCTGGTTAAACCGCGCCGCGATCTCCTCGGCAAGAGTCAACTCCCTTCCTTTCTCGCGCATCTTCCGTATAATGCGCGACTGGGAGCGCGCTTCTCGTATCTCCTTTAAATCGAGATGTGCGGTATAATCGCTTCGCAACGGCGCAACCGGATGCCCGTTATTAAGCCCGGCGGAAAGGACCCGGTACTGGGCCGCTTCCGCTTCGGTGATGAGGCCGGCCTTGTTAACGAAATAATCAAGAATCTCTTCAGTGGTCGCTTTCGATCGCGCAGTTGTAAGAAACGGAGCGCCGCAGCATAAGCGCATGATGTTATCGGCAAAGTGCTCCCCTACATCATTTGAGTGAGAACGAGTCCCGTCATTTAGCTTCTGGCATGTCACTGCCCCCACTAACCGCTGATATTCACGAACCAGCGCGGGTACCTCATCATCGCGCACATCCATAGCCTCCCCCGCTCGACCGAAATATCCGAGCAACATCCTTGTTTCTGTGCGGAAATCAAGCTCTTCCTCCCCCCGGGCGAGGAACCGCGCAAATAGCAAGTGGCCGACCTCATGCAGGAAACTATGCGGCCTCTTCCCATAATGTATAACTTCTCCCCAGGGATCGTAGCTTGGGCTCTCGACCCGGTCTATCATAAAATCCGTAGTCCTGTTTTTATACCCGATCACTTTCTGCACCAGGCTTAGCGGCAATAATTCCATAAGATCGGCTTCAGTAGCGTATTCCTGTTTAAAGAACAAGATCGTTTTCTCTTCAAAGGGATGATACGCGGGGTACCCTACCGGGATTACAAAGAAGGGGCGCGTCCCGTGTTCATCGGCAAGCAACGCATTGAATGATTGCCATAATTCTTTCTTTCCGGTCATATCCGGC
>JBAWYO010000118.1:0-5499 GCA_037143495.1 Candidatus Omnitrophota bacterium
GATCAAAACGCGGGGCTCCATTCAATTCCTGCGCTCGCTCGCAAAATCTTTACGCCTCAGGGCAGACCCCCTGGTAGCTGCCCCCGGGATAGGTAGGCATTCAGTGGCGTCACCCGCAAAAATACGATACGCACCAACAGGAGTGAATGATCATGGATAAAGGCACGGTAGTCTTTAAAGGACGATTGATCGAATTGTCAGTCGCGCAGCATACGTTCCCGAACGGCTACGTATGTCGCATGGAGATCATCAGGCATCCGGGCGCGGTGTTGATCGTGCCGTTCGTCGGCAGGGACCGGATCGTGCTGATACGGCAGTTCCGTCCTGTCATCGATTCGTATATATGGGAACTGCCCGCGGGGACGCTTAATAAGGGCGAGGAGCCGGCTCGGTGCGCCCGCCGGGAACTCATCGAGGAGATAGGGTATCG
This sequence comes from Candidatus Omnitrophota bacterium, assembly GCA_037143495.1. Taxonomy (GTDB): domain Bacteria; phylum Omnitrophota; class Gorgyraeia; order JABMQH01; family JABMQH01; genus JBAWYO01. Next base: position 431 of record JBAWYO010000118.1, read on the forward strand.
CGCGGGGCGCCTGAAAAAACTGGGGTATATCTATCCGGCGCCCGGTTATACGACCGAGAAGATCCATATTTACGAGGGGCGCGATCTCGTCAAGGTCGAGCGGCGTCCCGAGGATGATGAGGATATTACTCCTGAGATCTTCTCGGCGGATGGTGTCAGAAAACTGGCGCGATCGGGTAAGATCGTTGACGCGAAGACGCTTGCCGCGCTGGCGTTGGCGAAGGTCATATAAAAAATGTCAGAGCGTCAGCGTAAAAAAGCAGCCGGTTTCCGTCCTCGGCTTACCGCGACATAACCACCGTTCCTTATGAAAGAAGCATCGTCTCATTCGTTCTTTTGTATGCGCTTATCCCGGGGTAAGCCTGCGGGCAGAACCCGCCTGCCTTTTAATTGATAATCTGTCCTGATGAAGAGAAATGTATGAATACTGATAGTGCGATATTCGAACGACTATTCGGCATCAAGAGTTCACAGGTCAAGAAACGCTGCGTTCTTCTGCCGATTGCGACGAAAGAGATGATCACGGCTTTCGGTGTCGGAGATATGAAGCGCGGAAAGATCTATGCGGCGGGGGAGAGCGGCGCCATCACTATTATCCGCACCGGGATGGGGCCGGCGTTCGTCGGCGACGCGGTGCTCTATCTTAAAGAGAGCCCGTGCGAAGAGGTTGTGCTCTTCGGGTCCTGCGGCGCGGTGAGCGCCAAGAACGGATTGGATATCGGGAGCTTGGCAAGTCCGGCGAAATGCTATGCGTTGGATAGCTTTCACGCGACATTGAGTATCTGCGGGGGCGGTTCGAGAACCGCCCCCGCAGATACGAACATCTGTTATCCTGATAAAGAAGAGAGTGTAGCTTTGCTGAAAGAAGGCGTCAGCGAAGAAGTGTGTTCCGTCACGTGCGCTACCGTCGGCAGCCTCAAGCTCGAAGAAGAGATGGGGGAGTGGTTCGCGGCGCGGCAGATCGATGTTGTTGATATGGAGTGCGCGGCGTTCTTTACGGCCGCCCACCATACTGGACTTAAGGCCGCGGCGCTCTTATATGTCAGCGATATACTGCACAAAAAACCTTACTATATGCCATCCAACTCAGCGGATCAAAAGAAAAGAGCCCGCGCTATTGCGCGAGCCGCTGATCTTCTGCATTCCATCCTGTCGTAATTTATTTATTTCCTGCCGAGAATAACCAGCGTTTCAATATGCGGCGTATGCGGGAAGAAATCGTAGACCGAGATGTCCTTAATGTTGAAGGCGCTTGAGAGGAGTTTCAGGTCGCGGGCCAGCGTCGCCGGATTGCAGGAGAGGTAGCCGATCCTCTTCGGCGGGTTCGTCAGGAGCTGATTGCAGACGAGCGGCGAGATCCCTTTGCGGGGCGGATCGAGAATGAGCGCGGCGATCTCGGCGCGCAGCACCTGCGAGAGGTGTCGCTCGCAGGGTCCCCTGAAGATGCGGAAATCCGCGACGCCGTTTATCTCGATATTATTGCGCAGAAAAGCTATATTTTCGGGGATCGCCTCGAGCCCGATGACTTGCGCGACCTCATCGGCGAGCGATATGCCGAAGGTCCCGACGCCGCAGTAGGCGTCGACAATGACGTCCGCGCGGGTCAGTTTCAGCGTTCCTTTGAGTTTCGCGATGACCGTTTCAAGCAGCGGCACGTTGACTTGGAAGAACGAGCGCGCCCCGATCATGAACCGTTTTCCGCCGACCGTCTCTTCGATGGAATCTTTGCCGCGGATCAGATGCTCCTGCGGGATGCCGCCATCGGTGGTTACGCAGACAACGCCGCTGATTGGGAATTCCGCCGGCAACTTTCCGGCGGCTTTAGTGACCGCGGGCAGCGCCGTCACCGTGTTCAGGAAGAGGACCAGCAGCAGACTTTTGTTGGTCGAGCTTTCACGGACCTCGACTTCGGTGAGCGCGCCGAGCTTATCGTCAGCGCGGATGATCGCGAGCAGTTCCCGCAATAAAGCGTTCACCTGGTCGCTCGCCAGATGGCATCCGTTGTCCGCGAGCACGAATTCATCATGCGTCTCGGGCAGATGATACGCGAAATGAGTCAGGGCGTCCCTGCGCACGATATTGAGGCGGATCTTATTGCGATAGCCCCAGCGGACGGGCGAGGGGGTTACGACAACCTCATCCGGCGTCTGATCGAGCGTATGCAGGAATATTTCTTTGATCTGCGCTTCTTTGATCTCCAGCTGGGTCTCATAGTCGATGTACTGATAGGATGAACAGCACCGGTAGTGGGAGCAGCGGGGCGCGACGCGGTGAGCGGACGGTTCAATGACCCGTATCGTTTGCGCCTCGGTGAATTTTTTCTTCTCCGCCAGAGGTTTGACCTCGACCAGCTCGCCGGGAAGTCCCTCATCGGCGAAGATCGTCTTGCCATCGAGATGCGCGAGGCTCTTGCCGGGGTAGATAACTTTCTTTATTTTTATTTCCATAAGCGTAGTATAACACAGTTGAAGATAGTGCGGTAAAAATACTTCCAAAAAGATCTTTTCAGATATATAATTTAGCTATAGATTTACTCACAGAGGTACTATAATAGCACCATGAACTCGGGATACAATAGGACCCGGCAGGCGCCTGTTGACCGACAAAAAAGGAGGAGCGGCATCGATGGCTGGTTTTTTTGATGACAAATGGGTGAAACTGGTGGCATTGACTACAACGATATTGGCGGTATTGGCGGGCATAAGCTCGCTCAAAGGCGGCGGTTATTCGACTAAAGTGCAGCTCTCAATGACGGCGGAGAGCAATAAGTGGGCATATTTTCAGGCAAAATCGATAAAACAACATTCATATGAGATCCAGCGGGATACGTTCGATCTCGAAGCGCTTAAAGAGAATAACGGCGTCGCTAAGGCATATATCGATAAAAAACGTAAAGAGTATGCGGCGAATATTGAGCGGTATAACCAGGAAAAAAACCAGATAAAGTCCGAGGCGGAGGCGCTCGGCAAAGAGCAGGATATCGCGAAGCGCCACGGCGGCAATTTCGGTATGGCGGTCATGTTCTTCCAGATGGCGATCATGCTTTCGTCGGTCGCCGCGCTGATCAAAAAGCATTACCTCTGGTTCATCGGGCTCGGCTTCGGAACGTTCGCCATTGTCTATATGGTCAATGGCTTTTTTCTTTTCTTTTAAGCGTGCAGTTTTTTTGCACGGTGATTAATGACCGACGACGAATGGCCAACACGTGAGAATCTCCTTTTCCAGAGTTGTGCTTATGGGTGCCTGTTGCGCGTTTTTAACCGGCGGCTGCGCCGATGTTCTCAGGACGACCGGAGATGTCGCGTATAATGTGGTGAAATTCACCGGTATCGCCGTTTATAAAACGACAAAATTTCTTGTCGATATACCGAGCGGCAGGCGTACCGTCCCGCTTCAGCGTCGCGGGAATATGCTGTATGTCAACGCGCTGCTCAACGGACGGGTCAACGCGGTCTTAACGCTCGATACCGGGTGCGCGCATACACAGATCTCCTCGCGGGTCGCGGCACGCCTCGGACTTGACCGGTCGAAGGCGCAGCCGATACAATGCGGTCTCGCGGGCGGGCGTGTCGTGACGGGCAGAGTCGTTTATATTAAAGAGATCAGGATCGATTCGGTGCGGGCGTTCGATGTGCCGGCGGTCGTCTTGGACGACGACCGGGGCATGACCGATGACGGACTTCTCGGGATGTCCTTTCTGGATAATTTCATCTTTAAGATCGACACTGACCGGCAAACGCTGACCTTTGAAAGGAAGAACTGAAGTCCCATGGAATATCGCGGTAAGCGCATCGCGGTCATCGGCGTCTCCGACAATAGGGAGAAGTTCGGCTCCCGCATCTTCCGGGACCTGCTGGCGGCTGGGTACGATGTCGCGGGCGTCAATAAACGGGGCGGCCAGGCGTGCGGGAAGCCGGTCTACCGCTCCCTGCGGGAGATCGGGGCGGTCCCGGAGCTGGTCATTACCGTGGTGCCTCCCGCCATCACTGAACATATTGCGGTTGAGTGCGGGGAACTCGGCGTCAGGGAGATCTGGATGCAGCCGGGGTCATCGTCCCCGAAAGCGGTTGCGGTGGCGCGCGCCGCGGGTATTACGGTTATTGATAGCAGATGTTTTATGGTTGAGGTGGGTCTCTGGTAGCGTTTCGCGGGTCCGTGCCGGCGAGGCGCGCACAACAAGGAGGTAGCATCATGAAGATCTCGCAATCTGACGACAAGACACCGATGATGGAGCGCCGCCGCTTTATACGCCACCCGGTCTGTTTTCCGCTCTCGTACCGGACCCTTGAAAAAAACGCTTCCCGTGACGACGACCGTGTCTCCACGACGGTCAATCTGGGGCTTGGCGGGCTGATGTTCCTGGCGAAGGAGCCGGTCGGCGTTAACGCGAAGATCGTCGTCAAAATGCCTTTTCAGGATAAAGTCTTTAACGTCCGGGGCAAGGTCGTTCGCTGTGAAAAAAGCAAAGCCGAGCAACTCTACGATATCGGCGTGAGTTTTTATATGCTCTCGGACGCTTTCAAGGCGAAGCTCATCGAGCAGATGTACCGCATCAGCGAGTTCCGGGACCTTCTCAGTATCCAGCAGGGCAAAGAGGTACAGCTCGAGGAGGCGTCCAAAGAATGGATAAAAAAATATTCGAAACGGTTTAAGACCTTGTACTGGTAACGGGAGACCTATGAAGAAAGAGCTCTATTTTATCACGGTGATGGGGACCGACCAGAAGGGGATCGTCGCGAAAGTTTCCGGGCTCCTCTATGAGAACGGGATCAATATTGAGGATATCAGCCAGAAGGTCATCGGCGGCATTTTTGTCATGACGATGCTCGTCGATGTCGGAGAACGGGGAAGCAGGGCAGCGAAGATCAGTGGCGCTCTTGAAAAGATCGCCGTAAAGATGGGCCTCAAAATACAGATTCAGCACGAGAATATCTTTAAAATGATGCACCGGGTATAGGGGGATACATGGCGATCACGGTCGAAGAGGTTTTTGAAACGGCGCAGATGGTCCTCTCCCAAAACCTGGACATCAGGACGACGACCCTGGGGCTTAATCTCAAGGATTGCGT
>JBAWYO010000119.1:0-5488 GCA_037143495.1 Candidatus Omnitrophota bacterium
AGCCGGTCGATGCAGTCAGGGCGACTTGTTCCTATATCGCTGAGCATCCCGGGGATGCAGATATCCTGATGCAGCAGATCAAAGTTGCCGTAGCCAACGTCGATGCGTGGGATCAATTTGCAGCGGGCGTCGTGTTTGAGCAGCAAAGAAACGAATACCTGCAAAAACAGCTTAATCGCTCGACGGTGGAGGGTCAGGAGATCCCGGATTTCATTTTCAGTATCAACCAGAACCTGCAGGCGATGTTCGCGGAAGGGCTTCCCGGTGAAGCGCATACCGACTGCGGTATCAGTTCAGCCGTGGTAGCCTTATTTCTCGAGAATCGTTTCGGCGCTGATGTAGCCATCGAGCGCTATCGGGGAGGTTGTAAATACGCGCGGGCGGGGACGACAAACCACCATATATGGTTAGTGGTGACCGATACTAGAACCGGGGTGAAATATTACGTGAGTGTTAGCGACGGACAGTTTGCCGATCCGCCCGCGGGGATCAGTGTGCCTCGCCTCTATCTTTTTGCGGGTCGGAAGGAGCCAGTTTTGATCGATAAGACCGGTTACCGGCAATGGTATTATTCAGAAGAAGGTCCTACGCATGCGACGGTGGCCAGATTATCGGCTCGGCCGCTTGCCGAAGCTCTTGAAGCGGGTCCTGGCATGATCGACGGTAAAAAAATAGAAAATGAGGTGGTCGCTGAATTGGATGTGATTCGCTTACGTGCAGTTCTGGGCCTCATGCCGAAATATTTTCCCTCACTGGTTCTGCCTGTTTTGCTGGATACGGTTCGTAATAATGAGGTTGCTTCAAATGTGTAATAGGGATTAATATGAAGCATAGGTCTGTCTCCCGAGGAGGCAGGCCCGAATGAAGAGTTTGTGAAATCAAGAGTGGCAGAGCGACGCAGCTTTCCTTGCAGAACCCCCGCCTTTGTGGTATATTCCATTATATCAAGGTCCCTTACTCTCTGAGTAGGTACAACAAGAGTGGTCCGGGACGATTTCTAAGCATGAAAATTCGGAAAAATCGGAGGTACACATATGTTCGGAATGGGAATGCCGGAATTGTTAGTCATATTATTAATAGCGCTTTTGATCTTTGGCGCTGATAAGCTCCCGGGTCTCGGTCGTGCGATGGGTAAGACGATCAGCGAATTCAAGAAGGGTATGAAAGAGGGCGAGGAAGAGGAGAAGGTAAAATCTATTAAGGAAGAGCACCAGGAAGCGAAGAAGTAATATGGATTTCAAGACCTTCTGGCTGGCATTCATACCGATCTTCGTCGCGGTCGACGCGCTCGGTGTCCTGCCGCTCTTTATCTCGCTCACCGAGTCGATGAAGAAGGCCGACCGCGAACGGGTCGTGCGCGATTCGATGATCACCGCCGCCGCGATTGCGATCGCCTTCATCTTCGTCGGCAAGAGCGTCTTCAGGTTCCTCGGGATATCGGTCTACGATTTTATGATCGCCGGCGGCCTCCTCCTCTTCATCATCGCGATCAACGATCTTCTGCGCGCCGAGAAGAGCAAGAGCGCCAAAGGGAATATGCTGGGAGTTGTGCCGCTGGGGATGCCGCTCATTGTGGGGCCGGCGGTCCTGACGACTTCGCTGATCATCCTCGATACGTACGGGCTCGCGCCGACGGTCACGGCGGTTATCCTGAATATCCTGATCGCGGGCCTCATTTTCTCGCTTGCCGACGTCATTATCCGGGTGATCGGCAAGGGCGGCGCGAAGGCGGTCTCGAAGGTTGCCAGTCTTTTTATCGCGGCGATAGCCGTGATGATGATGCGCAAGGGTATCGTCCATATTTGCCTTGACATTTTAAAATAGCTACGATATACTTTTTTCTAATCAATAACGTTCGTCACAACAAAAAAAGGGAGGGTGTAAAGATAATGAAGAAGATCACGTTGATACTTTTAGTAGTATGTGGAGTTGCCTGCTATGCGTTGCCGTTAATGGCCGAAGATACGACGCAAGCCGCGACACCTGCCGCAGCTGCGGCGGTAGCGCCGGCGGCACCGGCACCGGCGGCTGCTCCGGCGGCAGCGGGCGAGGAAGAGACCGATATCGTTGCGGGAAAAGTCACCGCGGTCGATGCGGCGAACAATGCCCTGACCGTCACCGATGAGGCCGGCAAGTCCTCAACGGTTACCGCGACAAAAGAAGAGACCTCGATTTGGAAGGGCGACAATACGATCGAATTGGCTGAAGTAAAGGTCGACGATTCCGTTGAGCTCGAGTACTATAAAGGAAAAGACGGGAAGCTCGTCGCGATATGGATCGATGTTCTGACGAAAGAAGCGGCTGCGCCCGCGCAAGCACAGCCGGCAGCGGCCCCTGCGGCGCCTGCGCCCGCGGCACCGGTACAATAACCAGCGCGTTTTCTGAAGATGATCAGCAGGGGGAGCATAACGCTCCCCCTGTTTTTTTATTGAATTAATAAATAGTATGTGCTATAGTCAATGTCTGCAAGCAGCCTTTTGACGCGCGAAGAACCGCACTTTTGTACAGGGCTTTCCGACCGATCGGAGGGAAGAGATGGACCGGGAAAAGCTGAAAAAGACCAAAAAAGACAAGCTGATAATGCTGGCGCGCAAGAGTAATGTGCGGGGCGTTAATCTGATGAGCAAAGAGCGCCTTGTCGATGTGCTTATGCGCCTCAACGCCAAGAAGGAGAAAGTTAAAAAATTTCTCCGGATCAAGTCAAAGCCCGCGAAAGTTGAAAGCCGCACCAAGATATCGGCAAAAGCCAAGATCCCCGCAGCGGTGCCCGTTCAGGAACCTAACGAAGAACAAAAGGCTGTCGGGACGAAGTATTATGTAGGGACGGCTCCCGAATACAAAAAACCGGAAGAATTTACGTTCCCGCAGGGGTATGGGGACAATAAAATCGTTGTGATGATACGCGATCCGTGGTGGATATTTGCCTACTGGGAGATTACTCATCAGCGAGAGAACGAAGTGAGATCCGTTATCGGGCATAAAGGGTTGGCACCGGTCAAGTCGATCTTGCGGGTCTATGATGTCACCGATATCGCTTTTGACGGAAAGAACGCGCACAAATCGTTTGATATCGACCTTGCCGGCCTGGCGACGAGCTGGTATATCAATGTCGGAACTCCGAACAGGGCCTGGGTCGTTGATATCGGCATCCTGGCATCCAATAATGAATTTTTTGTTCTTGCCCGGTCGAATGTGGTAAGGACGCCGCGCTTCGGGATGTCCGAGATCGTCGATGAAGAGTGGATGTGCCAGGAGGACGAGTACTGGAAGATCTTCGGACTTTCCGGCGGATTCGGTATGGGTAAGACTTCACTCGCGATGAAAGATATGTTCAAGAAGCGGTTGATGGAGCAGGTTACCTCCGGCGGCTGGTCAGGATCGGTCAGCAGCTTTTCAAGTCCGACCAAAAAGAAAGGTCTGAAGAAGAAGGGGTTCTGGCTCGTGGTTGATTGCGAGTTGATCGTGTACGGGCAGACTGAGCCGGACGCGAAAGTCACGATGCAGGGGATGCCGCTCCAGCTTAAAAAAGATGGTTCATTCAGCATGCGATTTGCGCTTCCCGATGGCAAGCAGGAGATCCCTGTTATTGCCACGTCATTCGACGGGGATGATACCCGGTCGATCACACCTATAGTGACCAGGCGAACTGTTTGATGCGGATACCTCACCCTCGGCGGGAGTCGATAATGTTCCGGGGCGGGTGGTCTTTTATTTTAAAAAAACAGGGGACTATGATCCTACACACGAACGAACAGGGAAGAGCTCTATAAAGGGAGGCGCGGGATGGAAAAGGGTTATCTCTCAATAGTATTGCATGCGCATCTTCCTTTTGTGCGGCATCCGGAACATGATGATTTTTTGGAAGAGGATTGGTTGTATGAGGCGATCACCGAGACCTACATACCTCTCTTAGAAGTCTTTGAGGGGTGCGTGCGGGACAAAGTAGGCTTCAGGATAACGATGTCGCTGACGCCGACGCTCCTTTCGATGCTCCTTGATCCGCTGCTGCAGCAGCGGTATCTGAAGCATCTTGACGGCTTGATCGAGCTCTCCCATAAAGAGATCGAGCGTACGCGCTGGCAGCCTGAATTCAACGCTCTCGCGCTGATGTACCATCACCGGTTTACGCGCGCCCGCCAGATCTTCTGCGATGAATACAAGATGAACCTCGTGACCGCCTTCAAGAAATTCTACGACCTGGGCGTGCTCGAGATCATCACCTGCGGCGCGACGCACGGGTTCTTTCCGCTCATGGAAGTCGAGCGCAGGACCTCGGTCAGGGCGCAGGTCCGTATCGGCGTCGAGATGCACCAGAAATTGTTCGGTCGCACGCCGCCGGGGATCTGGCTGCCCGAATGCGCGTATAACCCGGGCGATGACGAGATCCTCAAGGAGTTCGGCATTAAGTATTTCCTCCTCGATACGCACGGTATTCTGTTCGGATCACCGCGCCCGAAATACGGTATCTTCGCTCCGTGTTATTGCAAATCGGGCGTTGCCGCGTTCGGACGGGACGTCGAGAGTTCCAAGTCGGTCTGGTCCTCGAACGAGGGGTATCCGGGCGATCATAATTATCGGGAGTTCTATCGCGATGTCGGTTATGATCTCGAATTCGATTATATCAAGCCGTACATTTTACCGGACGGCACCCGCATTAACACCGGTATCAAATATTACCGGATCACCGGAGATACCGATCACAAGGAACCCTATGTTCGCGAGCGGGCCCTGGAGCGCGCTGCCAGTCATGCCGGTAATTTCATGTTCAACCGCGAGAAGCAGTTCGAGCACCTCGCCGGTTTCATGGAGCGGCGGCCGATCATTATTTCTCCCTATGACGCTGAACTGTACGGCCACTGGTGGTTCGAAGGTCCCGATTGGCTCAACTTCCTGATCCGGAAGGTCTATCATGACCAGGATACGTTTAAGCTGATCACGCCATCGGATTACCTGAAGATATATCCGAAGAACCAGGTGCTGACGCCATCGTTCTCGAGTTGGGGGTATAAGGGGTATAGCGAAGTATGGCTCGAGGGCTCCAATGACTGGATCTATCGCCATCTGCACAAAGCGGTTGAGCGCATGATCGAGCTGGCAGGCAGGCATCCTGACGCGGGTGGGTCGATGCGGCGGGCGCTCAATCAGGCGGCGCGGGAACTGCTCCTGGCGCAGTCGAGCGACTGGGCGTTCATCATGAAGACGGCGACACACTCCTCGTACGCGTTTAAGCGCACGAAGGATCATATCCACCGGTTCACCCGGCTGTATGAAGAGATCAAGGCTGGCGCTATCGATGAAAGGTTCCTTGTTGATACTGAGCAGAAGGACAACCTCTTCCCCGATATTGATTATCGGATGTATGCCAAACAAGGCTAAAAGGAACAGTACGCAGTTTGCCTGCATGACCATCGCCCTGTGCGCGGTCATGCAGGTTTTTTTCTCTTCTTCGTGCGCTGCGCTCTTTGCCGGGCAGTGTGTCGACCGTGAT
>JBAWYO010000120.1:0-5487 GCA_037143495.1 Candidatus Omnitrophota bacterium
CAGGGGGACGCGATCATGGTAGAATTCAGCAATGAAATACTTATCATAGGGTACGGCGCGGTATCGCGATGTACCCTGCCGATACTCCTGCGCCACCTTAAGGTTCCGCTCAAGAATATCACGATCATTGATCTTGAGGATAAGAGCGCCGAACTGGCCCCCTGGAGAAAAAAAGGCGTATCATTCTTCCGCGAGCGTATCGTCCCCGGTAACCTCTCCCGTGTGCTGGAAAAATATGTCGCTCCCGGCGGCCTGGTCATCGACCTGGCGTGGAATATCGATTGTCTTGAGATCGTGAACTGGTGTTACGACCATAACGTGCTCTATGTCAATACCTCCGTCGAGGTCTGGGACCCGTATAAGAATCTCGATAAGAAATCACCGCTTGAAAAATCTCTCTATTTCAGGCACATGAACCTGCGCAAGCAGCTTTCACGCCGGCGCAAAGGTTCGACCGCGGTTGTTGATCACGGCGCTAATCCGGGACTGATATCGCATTTCACTAAAAAGGGGCTCATTGATATCGGCGCTAAAGTTCTGCGGGATGCAGCGACCGGTAAGAATGAGAGGCGCCGGATAGAGCGGTTAATCGCCGATGAAACGTTCCCGCAGCTCGCGATGGCGCTTGGCGTCAAGGTCATCCACGTCAGCGAACGGGATACGCAGATCGCCGACCGTCCGAAAGAGGTCGATGAGTTTGTTGGGACCTGGTCGATCGAAGGGTTGCGCGAAGAAGGGATGTCGCCCGCCGAAATGGGGTGGGGGACACACGAAAAAGAATTGCCGCTGCTGGCGCATGTTCCCGCGTACGGACCAAAGAATCAGATCTTTCTCCCGCAGATGGGGATGAACACCTGGGTGCGCTCCTGGATACCGGATCAGGAGATCATCGGTATGGTGATCCGTCACGGCGAGGCTTTTACGATATCGGAACGGCTGACGGTCTGGAAAGATTCAAAGCCCGTTTACCGGCCGACGGTCCATTACGCGTATATGCCCTGCCACGAAACGATATCGTCATTGCACGAGCTGCGCGCGAGGAACTATTCCCTGCAGCCTAAGCTCAGGATCATGAGCGACGAAATCACTACCGGTGACGATATTCTCGGGGCGCTCCTGATGGGGCATCGCTATAATTCATGGTGGACGGGCAGCATCCTGTCGATCGATGAATCGCGTGAGCTGGTCCCGCACCAGAACGCCACGACGATGCAGGTCGCGATCGGTATTGTCTCAGCGGCGCTCTGGATGATCGAGAACCCCCGGGAGGGTTTCTGCGTTCCCGACGACCTGCCGCATGAGTATGTCCTTAAGATCGCGAAGCCGTATCTGGGCAAAGTCGTATCAAAGGCGTACGATTGGACGCCATTCAAGAATTACCAGATTTTTTTCAGCGAGAACCCCTCGGCGCATCTTGACCGGAAGAACCCCTGGGCGTTCAAAAACTTCCTGTTCAGGGATTAAAGACTTTTAGAGAGAGGGGTACGATGGCGACAACGGAACAGAAAAATCCTGAGCGCGAGGAAAAAGACCAGGCGGCATATCTCGACAGTCTCACGCGCGCGGCGGCGGAGCACGGAACGCCGGTCCTGATCATCGACCATGAGATTCTGCGGCGCAATTACGCCGAGTTTACCGAGAACCTCCCGCGTGTCCAGCCGTATTACGCGGTCAAGGCGAACTCGAATCCCGCGATTATACGCACACTCTACAATCTCGGCGCGTCATTTGACGTCGCTTCGTTTCCCGAGTTCCTGCTCGTCTATGAAAATATCAAGCATCTTCCCGAAAAAGAACAGCAGGATTTTATCTGGGATAAGATCATTTACGCGAATACGATCAAGCAGGTCGAGGCGCTCCATAAGCTCGACAAGTACAAGCCGCTGGTGACGTATGACAATATCGACGAGCTCAGGAAGATCCGTGAGCATTGCCCGAACGCCGGGCTCGTGCTCCGGCTCCGGGTGCCGAATACCGGCTCGATGGTCGAATTGTCCTCGAAATTCGGCGCCGATCCCGGGGAGGCGGTCGACCTGATCCATGAGGCTTTTGAAGCGGGGGTCACGGTCGAGGGACTGAGTTTTCATGTCGGCAGCCAGTGCACGAATTTTGAGAATTACGTCCAGGCGCTGCAGCTCGCGTCGTCGATATTCAAAGAAGCGGAATCGCGCGGGCATAAGATCAAGATCCTGGATATCGGGGGGGGCTTCCCGGTAAAATATCATCCGAAGGTAAAGTCGTTCAGGACGCTGGCGCGCAAGCTTAACGCCGAGATCAAACGCCTCTTTCCCGATGATGTCGATATCATCGCCGAGCCGGGGCGGTTTATGGTCGCGACGACCGGCACGCTCATCACCAAGATCATCGGTAAAGCGACGCGCGATGATAAGACCTGCTATTATCTCGATGATGGGGTCTATCACACGTTTTCGGGCATTGTCTTCGATCATTGCCGGTATCCTATCCGGGCGTTCAAGGATGGCGAGAAGAAGATCTGCGCGGTTTTCGGTCCGACCTGCGACGCGTTCGATACTATATCGGTCGGCGAAGAGCTGCCGGAACTTGAGATCGGGGACCTGCTCTACGCCGAGAATATCGGCGCCTACAGCGTGGCGTCGTCGACCTATTTCAACGGATTCCCTCCCGCAAAGGTCGTGCATATTAATCAGTAGGGTAGCACATTTGCGTTAGGGTGATATATGTTCCGTAGGGGCGGTTCTTGAACCGCCCCTACGCATGTGCATCAGACATCTATGGACCTCAAAAAAAAACACGCGATCGATATCATCAAGACCCTGCGCTCTCACGGCCATCAGGCATTTCTCTGCGGCGGGTGCGTGCGCGATATGGTGATGCGCCGCGCCCCCGTCGATTATGACCTTGCGACCGATGCCACCCCCGGTATGATTCAGGGTATCTTCAAAAAGACGGTCCCGGTAGGGGCGGCTTTCGGAACGCTCCTGGTAATATCCTCAGGCATTGCATACCAGGTTACGACGTTTCGCGCCGGTCGGCGTTCTGTTTTCTCGAAAGATCCCGCGACCGATGTGCGCAACCGTGATTTTACTATCAACGCGCTTCTCTTTGATCCATTCTCAGGGGAGATCATCGATCTGGTCGGCGGCAGGGCGGATATCCGCGCCGGCGTGATCCGTGCCGTCGGTGATCCCGACAGGATGTTCAGGCAGGACTGCCTGCGGTTGATGCGCGCGGTACGTATGGCTACGACGCTTGATTTTAAGATCGAAGCGAAAACCTTCCGCGCCGTGCGGGAGAACGCCGGACGCATTAAAAAGGCGAGCCCCGAGCGTGTCAGGGACGAGCTGATCCGTATTATGACCGGACCGGCGCCGCATCGGGGGGTTAACCTGCTCGATAAGGCGGGGCTCCTGAAAGTGATATTGCCCGAGATTGAAGCGCTTAAAGGAGTGCAGCAGCCGCCGCAATTTCACCCCGAAGGCGATGTTTTCGTCCATACGATGCTGCTGCTGAAAGGGTTAAAAAACGCCGATCGAGTACTCGCTTTCGCCGCGCTTCTCCATGATATCGGCAAACCGGCGACGTTTATGATAACGGACAGGATACGTTTTCACGGGCACGAAGTCCTCGGCGGCCGGATGGCCGAGAAGATCCTGCGCCGGCTGCGCTTTCCGCAGGATGATATTCGCCGGATTACCCAGGTTATCGCTAATCATATGAGGGTCATGCACGCGCGCGAGATGCGCGAGGCAACGCTCAAGCGGTTCTTTTTGCAGGATACAGCGGAGACGGAGCTCGCGCTCCACCGGCTTGATTGCCGGGCAAGCCACGGGGAGATGACGATATACCGATTTCTTCGCCGGGGATATTTGAAATTCAAGAGGACGCCGGTCCTGCCGCGCCCGCTCTTAAACGGCCACGGCCTGATCACGATTGGTTTTAAAGAGGGGCCAATGATCGGTACGCTGCAGCGGGAGATGGTCGACCTGCAGCTCGAAGGGAAGATTCGCACGCTCACGCAGGCGCGCGCATGGGCAAAGGAGCGATGGATACACGAACAAAAGCACTGAAGATCATCGAGGTACTCAAAAAAGAGTATCCTCAGGCCAGGACGGCGCTTCATTTCACCACACCCCTCGAGATACTTGTCGCGACGATCCTGTCGGCGCAGTGTACCGATGTGCGGGTAAATATCGTGACCGCAAAGCTCTTTAAAAAATACCGTTCGGCGCGGGCATTCGCGGCCGCCGATATCCGTTCTTTCGAGAAAGAGATCTATTCGACCGGGTTTTATAAGAATAAGGCGAAGAATATCATCGCCGCGGCGCGCATGATCGTCGAACATTTCTCAGGTAGAGTTCCGGATACTATGGCCGGGCTCCTGGAACTGCCCGGCGTTGCCCGCAAGACCGCGAACGTCGTTCTCCAGAACGCCTACGGCAAAGTCGAGGGCATCGTGGTGGATACGCATGTGCGCAGGCTCGCGCAGCGCCTCGGGCTTACGAAGCGCGACGATCCCGCCAGGATCGAGGAAGACCTTATGAAAGCGATACCCGCGAAGGAGTGGGAAACGATCAGTTATCTTTTTATCGACCATGGACGCGCCGTCTGCCGTTCTCAGCGCCCCGATCACGCGGCGTGCGCGCTCTACGAACTGTGTCCCTCGAGGAGCATATGAACGAAACCAGGAAATATATCTACGTGATCCACAAACACGCCGCGACACACCTTCATTACGATCTGCGCCTCGAAATGAACGGGGTGCTCAAAAGCTGGGCGCTTCCGAAAGAACCGACGAAATACCCGACGGACCGGCGGCTCGCGATAGCGGTCGAAGACCACCAGGTGGGATATGAGAAGTTCGAAGGGGTTATTCCCGAAGGTGAGTATGGCGCCGGAAAGGTCGAGATCTGGGACAGCGGCGAGTACGGATTCGTGGAGCAGACGCCGGGAAAATATGTGATCGAAATACGCGGTAAGATCATACAGGGCGCGTATTGCCTGATCAAACTGAAACCCGGGTCGAAGATCGATAAGAACTGGCTCTTCTTCAAAAAATCAGACAGGAAGGAAATACCGCGGCGTAAATCGACTCAGAAACTCAAAGTCATTCCGGCGAGTATACCTTTGATATAGGTCCTGCTGTAGGGCTCAATATAATCTTCGCCGTTGATCCTGGTAACGGTCGATTGATTGATCTCCCAGCAGGTCAGGTAGGGCGTCAGATCGAGCGAAAGGTTTTTGAGCAGATAGTATTTGAACGGCATTTTAATCTCGCCGCCGAGGATCATGCCGAGTTCAAAGGTCCCGCCCTCATACAGGTCCGAGCGCATCCAGGCGAGCGTTTCGGGAGCGTACATAAGTTCGCCCTCAAGCCCCGCCGAGAAGCGGGGAAAGAGGCGGTAGTTGAATCCCGCGCCGATACCGAAGTAGGTCCACCAGTATTTTTCGGCGTAATCGAGAACTCCGTCGTTGATCCGGTTCTGTCCCCGCCACCAGGTCCTTCTG
>JBAWYO010000121.1:0-5481 GCA_037143495.1 Candidatus Omnitrophota bacterium
TGCGCCGCCCGCGGCCGCAGGACGCTGCCGCCTAAGGCCTGTCGACACAACGGCGCTGAATCGGGCATGGCGCGCAGGTATACGCCCGGGATCGAATTATCAGGACCGTTTACAAGATCTAAAAGCGGAACACTTGAAAATTCAGGAGCCCGCCCCCGCTCGGCCAGGAGTTGCGCATCGGAGATCCATACCGGCATATCGAGTTCCCATATTTTCCCGGCAAGCTCTCCAGCAAGGCGCGCCAGCTCCTTCTCTGCGCCCGAGTAGCTCACTTCCCCTATCGCATATATCAGCCCTAACACATCTGATATCCTTCTGTCCTTCTGGATCGTTCCGTAAAGTGCTAATACCCTGCCATATACTTGCTCAAAATGAACCTTATGCTGGCATATTAATCGGGCAATATCTTCCCGGGTAATATCTTGCTCTGCCCGCTCCGTACGGCCATGCGGTCTTGTATACGGCAGGCCCAGGCGCGCATAAAAGAGACCGTATGCATCTACATAATATGTATGGTACTTGCCAAAGACCTGACGCTCCTTGAGCACTTTCTCCCAAAACGCGGCCCTGGCTGGTACCGATTGATACATACGCATGACCGCATACGAGGAAATCGGATACGTTCTCCAGGTCGAATAATGTACCTGCCCTTTTCGAGGAGCATGTTTCTTTGTTTCGCGCATTTTAAAAGAACGGCCTAAGACGCGCACGGTCTTCGCTTTAACCATTTTTATTATCTCGTCCCAGCGGCGCGAATCGATAAGGTCCGGGCTTACCTCATCCTGTTTAAAAAATCTAAGCATAACGCCGTGTCGTGCGAACACCTTCACCAGCCGGATCACGTGACCGGCATGATATTTAGCGATCCGCCTATCGTCGTCACGGAATTTGTTGGCCGCATAAGCGGCATCAGCGACTTGAACAGAGACGGTTACCTGGTATATTTCACCGCTTGCATTGATAGCCTCGATATTACGATGCACTACTTCCTCTTGCCGCGGTCTCGTGGCGTGAGCGATCACGTGATATGAGTCAAAAAGTTTCGCAATATCATGATACAGCGCGCCTGAAAGGTCTTCGTAATACAACGGTTCAAAACTAAACTGACCTAATCTGAATTTCAGACCCGATTTCGCAAGCATAATAGCCAGAGGATACGGCATGCGCTTCATGCGCGGGGAACGGCCCTTGTTGATCGGACAAAAAAAGCAGTTATCATCGCATCCGTAAATATTAATCATCGCCACATCGGAAATCTCGGACTCCTCCTGCACGCAAGACAATACGCGAAGTTCTCGGAAATATCTCTGCGGAAAAAGAGCCTTAACCTCCTCTCCTGTCCTGGTACGTATCCGCCGGAAATAATCTATCAGTTCATACAGGCGGTCCGTCAGATCGCTTGTTGGCGTCGTCCCGCGCAAAGCGATCGCCTCATCCAGGATATTTAACCCTTCCTGCGAAAGTATCCCGTCGCCGCGGTAGGATAAGAACATCTCAATGAAATACGGTAGAAATGACTGGACATAACCTTGTCGCTCAGAAATATCCCGCTCCCGCTGCGCCCGCGGCCGCAGGACACTCGCCGCGGTGGCATCATCACCGGCAGGCCGTTCTATCACACGCGCTCCCCAGACCGCAGAAGTTGCAGCTCGCAAACCGGCAAGGGTTTCATAGGCGCCAAATTCCGGCACGAGATTGCCCTGCGGATTATGGGAGGATAGAATCCCGTTGCCAAGCTGGGTTCCATCCTCAGTTCCGTGAGCGTCGGAGCCGGAGATGATGACGAGGCCGAGTTTCCTTGCCATACCAACCAGGAACGCCGCGTCCCCCGGGTCATTGCGCCAGTCGTTAACCTGGATACCTCTGAGCCCGTTCTCCTGCAAGGCCTGCACATAGACCCAGAGCGCCACCTTCTCGGGATCGGCGGTCTCTGCCGCAACGCTCGCCCGCTGCTCCGGCGTTTCTGCAACGGCAATAGCGGAGCGTACCCGCTCCATCTCCATCGAATCTTTTTTGAATTTGCTGAGGAATTGTTTCGGGTGGGCAAGGACCGGTGTTCCGCCATGGCCAATGGCAAACGCGGTGACATCGGTCGGCTCCATATACGCATCGCGCCTGCTGTACTTGGCCATGATCGGCACGACGATCTTGACGTAGGGGTCATCGTACTTATCGATGATCTTTCCGGTAGCCGGCCCGAACGCCCGCTTGATCGCGTTGATATCTCCGTTAAATTTCTGCCAGATAATATCCGAGAACGCCCCGGGAAGCCACGGCCGGTGACGAACGACCTTCTCGATATCCTGGCGGGTTATTTTAAGATCCGGATACGTTTCATTCAACTCGCCCCAGACCTGCGTAAAAAGACCTTCGTGGGATCTCTCCTGTTCCCGGACCCTGTTCCTGAACCGCTCGCTCTCTGCGGAACCATGCCATCTCGTGAACGTCGCCGCGTCGGGCCAATAGACAAGGATCTCCGTACCTCGGCTGTCATAATCAGCCGTCATTACCTCGATTCCCGGGATGATCTCGATCCCGAGGGCCTTGGCGGCCGCGATAGCCTCGCGCAACCCATCGAAGCTGTTGTGATCGGTGATCGCGATCGCTTTGACCCCGCGTCGGTATGCCTCAAAGACCATCCATGCCGGCGAACGCAAACCGTCGGAACGGTCGGTATGCATATGCATATCGACCTCGCAGAGCACGGAGCAGGTGTTGTGGATCGGTATGCCGCCAGAAGCCGTCTCTTGAGCTCTTATGCGGCGCAGAAGCTCTATCCGCATCTCCTCTTCGCCGTCATCGGTCGAAACTGCCAATTTTTGCAGATTAGTTACAAGAGCGATGTTTTGATCAATCTCCCCTTTCAGCCTATCCTCAATCTCTTTCGGCGCAGCTATTTCGCCTTGGTCAGGCTCAAATCCATCTTCAAAACGCTTTTCGCCAATAAGCTTACGAGTAATCTCAAGGATAGAACGAAGAACAACCTGATCATATGGACCATCTACCGTTATCATCATCTCGCGATGATCAAAGAGCGTCGCGCCCATAAATCCTGCAGCTAAAATCTCAAGAGAATCAGTGGGATTGACGAGTGTCTTTTTTCCGTCAGAAATTCTAAGCGATATTGACGGGGCCAGGGGATATATAGTATTCAATGTTTTACAGATTGCCAGCGCAGGACGAACATGGAGCATTCGCTCGGAAGCAGGGGTAACGCTTATGGAAATCCCTCTGCTTGTTGACGACTCTTGTTCTATGCGCTCTAAGCGCGCCAGTGGACGTAAAATAGTCGACTCTCCATCGTCTACAGGCCGTAGTTCGCCGATAAAAAATCGGTGCTCATCGAATATCGATCGTGGAGCATTCCGTGGCGACTCGGTCTTTCCCGCGCAACAAAAGCCGCAGAGAACAATTGCGAGTAGTATCGTAAACCGTTGGGAGATGAGATTATTTTTCATATAGCTTTTTTATAAGCTAATCTTTTTAAAACATCTTTATATAGAAGACAAAAAAATACTTCTGCCACTAATCAGAAGTATAGCATATATATAAGCTAAATCAAAAAAATATAACTAGTTTTTTTATACCCTAACTGCTACTCACGGATATTTGTTTTTTGCGGGTGACGTCGAACGGGAGCCCCCTTACACCAAATAATCTTTCTTGATATTTTTAACGGAGTTAAAGATATTTGACTTTACGTGCGGACAAGCCTTCTCAAGCCCCTCAATGATCTCACCGACCTTCGCGCGCTGGGATTTGCTTGAATTCGGGCAGCTGCAGAGCGGGTGCGGGAAGCCGCTGGAACGTCCGTACCGGATGAGCTCCTTCTCCTCGATATAGGCGAGCGGCCGGATGATCGTCAGCTTGCCTTCGAAGAGCTCCTGCTTCGGCGCCATCGCGCTGATCTCGGCGTTAAAGAAGAGGTTGAGCAGGATCGTCTCGACGATATCATCCTTGTGGTGGCCAAGCGCGACCTTCTTGCAGCCGTACTTGTCGGCGAGCTGGAAGAGCGCTTTGCGCCGGTTCCACGCGCACCAGAAACAACTGATGGAGGAGCGATCCTTGCCCTTGAGCATATCGAGCTTTTCAAAATGATAGCGGAACCCGTGTGTCTCAAAATACTTTTTCAGAAGGTCCTGCTGCACACATCCGTACCCCATGTCGATATGGACAGCGATCAGTTCATACTTGATCGGAACGAAGCTGCGCCGGTGTTCAAGGAGCCGCAGCATCGATATGCTATCCTTGCCGCCGGAGACCGCGACAAGGATCTTGTCGCCGTCATTGATCAT
This sequence comes from Candidatus Omnitrophota bacterium, assembly GCA_037143495.1. Taxonomy (GTDB): domain Bacteria; phylum Omnitrophota; class Gorgyraeia; order JABMQH01; family JABMQH01; genus JBAWYO01. Next base: position 4,296 of record JBAWYO010000121.1, read on the forward strand.
GTGGTAATCGGTCGTCGCTCTGCCGATCTTCTTCGACAGGAAAAAAGTCTCCCGCTCGACCTTGGCCCGTTCTTCCCTCGTGGAAGGTACCGGAAGCAGTTCGCCGGCTGTTTTGCTCGAGCAGCAATGAGCGGTTACTTTACTCTTCTTTGCGCGTTGAACCTTTTTTTTAATCATCATGAAGCTCCAATAAAAAGATGTTTTCAGGGTACGAAGTATCTATTGATTTTAAAAAGAACGATATTACTGATCAATGCATGATTTTTGCGGTTGACGCGACAGCTGCCGCAAGAATTTCTTATTCTGCTTGGCTGAGACCTGTCCCAACAACGAATTATTAGACTTTGTTTTCTTATGCTGGTGACTGGTGACTTGGTGTCTGGTGACCAATTTTTTACTTCACCATTCTCAAAAACTCATCGACCGTCTTGATCCTGCCGCCGTGTACCCGCACATTGTTATAAAGAAAATTGTCATTCGAAACGACCGTGATCGATTCGGGATTCTGCGCGTCTTTGACGATATCAATGATCTTTTCGTCAGCGGTGCGCGCGCTGCGGGAGAATATCGCGGTGATACCCTGACCGACGGAGATCTCATCGCTCATAAAACCGTCCTTGCCATCAAAAACGACGTAAAGCCGTTCGATATCGCGCCGGCCGCCCTTGAACTCGGCGAGGAACCTGATCAACCCCTCCCGCGCCGCCTCAAGCGACTCATCAAGGAGCTCTTCGAGCTCGGGGATCGCGTAGATAAGGTTATAGCCGTCAACGATAAGCGTTCGCATCGATCTAGGTGAGCCCCGGGATATTGAGCCCGGTCACCGACTTCATCTTCTGCGCGGCGGCTTCCTGGGAACGCTTAACTGCTCTGTTAAAACCGTCTTTGAGTGAACGCTCGAGCGCCTCGCGCTCGTTCTCGGGAACGCCTTTAAGCACATGGACTTCTTTAACTTCCTGCGCGCCGGTCATCGTGATCTTCACATAGCCGCCGGGCCCCTCAGCCTCGACGATCGTATTGTCGAGCTCGCGCTTGACTTCCTGCATCTTCTTCTGCATATCCATCAGGGCCTTCATTTTGTCGAACATGTCATATCCTTTCTCTGCTTGTATGCATTGCTACGTTTCGGAGAATTTTTACGGGTCCTGTCGCGTCAACCGGTTCGCCGGACCACTTGCCCGTCCCC
>JBAWYO010000122.1:0-5427 GCA_037143495.1 Candidatus Omnitrophota bacterium
GGCGTGGTGACCGGCTCCAGCGTCTCCGTCGACGGCGGTTTTGGATCAAATTCCGCGTCATAGGAACGCAGCATCTCCTGCACAAAGATGTTGGCGAGCGCGGCGTGACAGACGGGCATCATTTCATTGGGCGCGTCGGGCACGGTGAGCACGCAATCATAGCCGGCGGCTTCGAGCGCCTTCTTCGTCGCCGGATTGGCCAGATCAGATTCTTTCACGACAATGATGACGCGGGCGCTGCGCGTGCGGTTGCGCTGGACATCGACCAGGGCGCCCTGAAGCACGCGCGAATCGGTCGCGAGGATCACGACGAGACCGTCCTTATCCTTAAGTTTATCCTGTCCCTGCGGATCGGAATCAAATGAATACGCGACGCCGCTCTTATCGTCGAGGTTGGCGAATTTAAAGAGGCTGTCGTTAGGCACCGCGAGCGGGCCGTGAACGCCGGAATCGATGAGCTGGCGCTCCGACTGGCCGAGACGCCGTACCATCGCGCCGTCAGCGCTTCGCTCAAAGGCCTGATCAAAGAGATACGAATAGAGATGCGTCGAGGGCGCGTCAATACCGCCGCCGATAAACTGTACGGTCGTGAACTGTTTGCCGCTTTCGGTCTGCCGGTATCCTGCAAGCGTTTTGCGCAGTTTCGGTATCTGCCCTTTGGTCGCCGACGCCAGCACGATCTGTTCAACGGCACCGATGTCAACGCCCGGGATATGCCAATCACCGCGGATATCCGGGCCTAACGCTGCCACTCCTTGCCTGACATACCCTTCTTTATCGAGGTATCCGTATAATGCGAGCGTCGCGATGCAACGACCGGCTTGCGCGCCCGCAACACCGGTAAGATCTTCTGCGGTCACCCTCCCGGTATCCGTGACGATACGATGCGTCAGCGGTATCGCGGAAGCGAGCGCCACCTTGTATTTATTCATCTCATCGAGCATACCGATCCCGTACCCCGCATAAACACCCAGCGACATCAGCCCCATATAGGCAGCCGGCGTAAACGATACATCATCCATGTCGTTGGGCAGCGCGATAGCTCCGAGGCTTACGTTGCCCCGGGTCAAGAGCGCTCCCGAGTTCTCGTCGGCTATCGCAAAGACCGGTGTCCCCTGCGGCAGGCTATCTAAAGCTCTAAAAAGATCGTTATTCTCAGCCGCGTTGGCACGCAACCGGCCGAGTTCCTCACCGGTACGCCCCGTAACGGGATCTGCGATAGCGACCCCTTCGCCGTTATGCTCCCGGCGGTTCGTCGAGCGTCCAAGGACAACGACAATAGTATTCTTGTCGATATCACCGAGCAGATCCTGGTCATCAGCGTGATGGATCACGACCGGGATACCGCACAACTCCGGCTTTTCCGCTTCGAAGACAAGTCCCTCGCTCTTGCTCGTATGTACCTTGAATTTTTTCTTAAAAAAAGCTTCCAGTTGGGGGCGAACTTCCGCCTGAGCGGGCGTTTTATCAAGATCCGCCCTGATAGTGATCTTGGAAGCCTCGCCCGTCTCGCCCTCCCGGAGCTTTCTGGTGATCGTAAAGGTATTCTGTGAGGTGCCGTTATAGGTAACCGTATAATATTCGCCATTGATCGGCTTATCGGTGATACTCTTGGTCGTATCGCCGGAGGCGATCTGCCATATCGCCTTACCGGTCGTTATCTTTTCCGTATTACCGAGCGGACCACGCGCCATCATAGCGGCTGTCCGCGCCGGCGTCTCGTTAGTAATGACAACGATCTTCTTCGCTCCTTTAACACCTCCCATACCCGCAACCGCGGCCGGATTAAATGAGGATTTCCCCTTAATGCCCGTCCCGATAGGGGAATCAAAAGGAAAAGATCTCTGATAGGTCTCCTGCAGCATGAGCGGCAAGCGCGCTATCGCCTGCAAACGGGCGACGCGATCGGGTGACATAGGGTTCTCTGCCCTTCGCTGCGCGGCGGCAAGATCAGCCCAATATGATTCAATGACCGGTTTGTACTCATCGACAAGATCAGCGATCGCTCTGCCGTCAATCTCGGCCTGATATTTAAGCATCGTATAGATCGCCCCGGGAACCTGGACGCCCTTGACGGTTACCGACTTGGCGAGATTGCGCGAGCTGTCAATCTCAACATCGCTCAAGCCCGCGGCGCGGGCAAGCACGACCGCGAACTTAAAGAAGAAGAGCACGTCGACGAGCGGCTGCAGTGTTTGATGGACCCGCGGCACAACGTAGAGCCCTTCGGGGTTAGCCGTATTCTGCGCGACCGCTGCCTGCATGTCAGCGTATTGAGGATTACCCGTCTCATACGTCTTGAGAATAAAGGGAACTTTACCGGCAAAACGCGGATCGGTCGTCAGGAGCCTGACCAGGGCAAGCGCCTTATCCATCCGGTTGGGATCGGTGGCCTGGATAATGATCGGCTTTTTGACCCCGCTCGCGACCATATGCTCAATAACGTTCAGCACTTCAGAATCTTCATAATCATATTCTTTCGCCGATATCCAGCGGACCTCCTGCCATTTCAGCACGCCCTCAAGGAGTGAGGGTTGGTTATTGCGGCTGCCGATAACGATCGCGGCATTACCCCCCTTGACCAGCTCCGCCTGTTTTACGACCCAATTACCCGGTTGGTCGGTATGGAGCCGCTCATCATCAATGACCTGCTCAACAACGCGGGGGAATTTGCGCAACCCCTCAATGATCTCCTTGCGCTCCTTCTGTACCCGTTCCAGTTGAGGCGCCCGCTCCCCGGTCAGATGTCCGTCCCGTAACTGGCTCAGCTGTATGCCGGCCATATTAAGATCGAGAAGGATCCCCTCAAAACCTTTCGTCGTAAAGACCGCGACCTCCTGGCCGGTGTGGACTTTGACAGTCCCGGCGCTCGACAAGGTCAGAGCCCCGATCTCCTTCTCAGGCATACCGGTAACGCTGCAGACGAGCGCGCCCTTGACATCGGAGGCGATCGTCAGCGATTCGAGCGTCAGCGCGGTCGTACCCGACCAGCTGATGCCGATAATAAGATCGTGGTCGGGATCGAAGGACATATCCTCGGTCACCGCGATCGACGGATCGACCGCGACCACACTGACCCCGGGCAGAAGTTCTTTGAAGAGCTGAACGGCGCACATCGCGTCGCGTTCAGAACTGCCGATACCCTGGATGACGATACGGGTCAATCCCTCAAGATGTTCCCCGAACTTATTCTTCAGATTCTGTATATCGAGGCCGAACTTCTTGATCGCGAGCGAGATCTGGATCAACTTAAAAATTTTATCGGCGTCAGCACCGAAGATCCGCCGGAAATCAGCCTGTTTTCCGCCATCTTTCAACCCGTGCAGATCAACCACCCCTGGCTGTATTTTCCCCTCCCGGTCGATGACCCCCAGTTGTACCAGCTGTCCATAAGCTGCGTCGGGAGCCAGACCGCACTCTCTCAGCATCTCTTTTTTGACTTCATTCTGTTTCAGCGTCCCTTCATCCAGGTTCCGCACGAGCGCCATATCAACGGTCCCGGCGGGCTGGATATAATCGGTAACGCTGCGCAGGGCGATCCACTTTATCTGGTCGATGTGACGCTCGGCAAAGGTACGAAAATTCCCTTTGTCGGCGATATCAACCTGGATGATCTTTTCGTCACTGTTGACATATCCGTTATCCTTATTCTTCTCCTGCGCTTTCCCCTGGAAGTCGGTCACGGCGACGTTGCACTTCCAGCTCAACCTACCCGTGCCTATATCCTTTTCGAGGAACCAGGATATCGACGCAACTTTTTCGCTCTTGCTCAGGTCGATCACGCGCGCCTTGAATCTCGAACGGATGGCTCCCTGCTCGTCGTCTACTCTCTTGACGATCCCGATTATGGCGGTACGCAGCCCCGCCGCAACCGCTTCGATCTCCTGGGCCTCGCTCCCCAACTTTTGAGGGCGGCCGTTTATCTCATCGATCTGCCGCTCAGCGGCGCCTTCAAGTTCCTTAACATCAGTCCGGGCTTTATCCTCGATCGCGTTGATTTGACGCACGGCGACCTGCACCTCCTCGACATCCCAGAGCGCGAGCGCTGAGGTCGAATCCGAGGTGACCTGGTAACTGCCATTGCCGACCTTTTTCGATGCGAAGACCAGCTCCCCCAGTATCGTGGTGGCATCTGCGCCGAACTCCCGCCCGAACCGTATGGCCAGCGCATGATCCGCTATCTGCCCTTCCCGAAGTATGCCCGGCAGGAGCAGGCCTTTAGCGTCGGTGATTTTCATCGCATCCAATCTATTGAGAATTTCATCGACCCCCATCGTGCATTTTGCCAAGTTGCCCTTATCTACGATAGGAACCCCGCCCTCCCGGATTACTATCGAGAGCGGGCGGCTGTGGCTGACGACGATATGTTTATCCGCGATATGCATAGAGGCGGTATCGAGCGCGAGCTCCGACCCGTTACCCACAACACACAACGCGACGCGCAGGGCGATCTCGTCGGTATCGAGCACGAGCCCTTTACCTTTAAAGGTATCAACGATCTCATTCCAGAGCTGGGCGTAACTGACCTCTTTGCCGCCGCGGCTGACCGCCGGACCCGATAAAAAGAGCCGGCTCTTCTGGTAATCGGTCTCGGCGGCAAGGGTATCGTCGAACCGATCGTGCGCCAGCATTCTCCCCCGCGCGCGGTCAAGCTCGGACATATCCCTGATAAACTCCCAGAGGACCGGCACGACCTTCGTATCGGTGCCAACCTTCTCCCCTGCTTCATTTAAGAACTCGTAACCGAAGGAACTGAGCCGTTCCCGGAGCATGCCGACAAAATTAGGATTAAGGTCGCCGTTGTGGGCGATCGACCGCGTCAGGATCCTCTGCTGCGGCGGTACCAGCGCTTTTGCCGCTGCAACCAGCCCGCGCACCTTTTGATCCATCTCATCCCTGGTTAATGCGTTAAGCTCCCCGTTCTCAGGGATCGCAGCCTGTATCAGCTGCCAACGGATCTCGGGAGAAAGCCCCGCGATAATGCCGAGGTTAGGATGCGGGTGGGCGTTCTTCTGCATCGTATTGCCGGTCGTCGCCCAACGGTCATGCCCCGTTTCGAAATCGAGGAAACGGAGAAAGCCGAGTGTCACCGCGTCCATTCTGCCCAGTTGAACACCGAATTTGCGCCGCGTAACCTCTGATTCTTCCCCCGGATTCTTGACAAATTTCTTCTGCATCCACGATGTAAGTACGGTGAATGCTACCCCCGGCGTGCCGGTGATCATCTCCTGCCGCCACAATCTCTTTAATCCCTCTAAATCAACCGTCATGGTTTTGTCCAGCGTTATACCCTCTCGCTGGACAAAATCCTTGAACTCATCATTGACGCCGTTAGCCTTCTCAACCCAGTCGGGTTTCGCCGCGAGGACCCCGAGCAACGCATCCTGAAGACGGAAGGCATGCCTTCCGTCTTCAGGATGCGTTGCT
>JBAWYO010000123.1:0-5405 GCA_037143495.1 Candidatus Omnitrophota bacterium
TGGTCGGCCCCCATCAGCAGCCCTTCGATCATCCTGGATACGACGCCGCCGGCAGTAAGCATTACGAGTCCGCTGGATAACGCTATATTCACGACTGCGGCGGTGACGATGCTCTATACCGTCGATGGTGTTGCCCGGAGCAAACCATTCACGCTCGTTGAAGGCACCAATACTTTGAGCGTTACCGAGAGCGATCTGGCGGGTAATAGTATGACGGCTTCCATCAGAGTGACGCTTGACACGCTGGCGCCGCAAGTTGCCTTGACAAATCCGGCGAATAATACGCAGGTCGCCGGCACGATCACACTCTCAGCCACCGCTACCGACGCCACCGCGGTTAGTAAGGTTGAATTTTATGTCGACGATGTTCTGGTCAATACCGATACGCAGTCGCCGTACCAGTATTCGTACGATACGAAGCAGGTTCCTAATGATTATCACGTTATCAAGGTAACCGCGTATGATACGCTCAACCACGCGGCTTCGGCGCAGGTTACCGTGAGTGTTTACAATCAGATACCGTCAATGCACAGCGTGGTGACGGTCAACGGCCGCCGGCTCATGGTCCAGAAGCGTAATACGGATGGGACGCTGCAGAGCGCCGCCGCGTACACGATGAAGGGTGTCGCGTGGTCGCCCGCGAGCGTGGGTACGGTCGGCTCGGTCAGCGCGCGGCGGGCGGAGTTCGGCATCTGGGCCAATACCGATATTCCGCTGATGCGGGATATGAACGCCAATACCGTCAGGACCTATATCGATTTCGGCGCCAACAGCGCCGGCCTGGCGGTCCTTGATAAACTCTACCAGAACGGCATTATGGCGGTTGTCGGTATCGATACCGACGGTACCGGTGATCTTACGAACGCGCTTGCCGTCGTTAACGCGTATAAGAATCACCCGGCTATCCTGATGTGGCTTATCGGCAACGAGTGGAATATCAACTGTTATGGCACCGTTAACCCGGCGCAGCGCAGCCCCACGCAGGCCGAGCTTGACGCTGCCGCCGCGAAGACGCAGAGTCTTTCGCTGAGCATCAAACAAGCCGACCCGAACCATCTCATCGCGACCGGCTACGGCGATCCGCTCGTGCCGAGTTCGGCGGTGACGACGAATTATGTTAAGAACGTCTGTACCGCGGTCGATGTCTGGGCGCTCAACGTCTATCGCGGCTCCAGTTTCGGCACGCTCTTTACCGATTGGATCGCGATGAGCCCCAAACCGATATTTATCTCGGAATTCGGGACTGATTCATACCGGGCGGACGCTTTCAACGCCTGGCCGATCACGGGCCATATTGACGAACAGATGCAGGCTGACTTTGATGTCGCGCTCTGGAGCGATCTCGCGAATAATCTCTCCGCCAAAGATCCGGCCAAAGCCGCGATCGGCGGCGCGGTCTTCTCCTGGACCGACGAATGGTGGAAGGTGCCCGCGCCGGGCGGCAGCGTCAACGTCCAGGAGAACGGCGGTTATTATACGACCTGGAACCAGTATGCTTTCCCCGACGGATGCGGCAACGAGGAGTATTACGGTATCGTTAATATTACGCGCGCGGTCAAGGCGGCCTATAACGCGTTCAAGGCTCGTTTCGATCCGAATTATACTCCGGGAAACACGATCAGCCTCCAGGCATCCTCGAAAGGATCTCAACCGGAGGGAACACAATGGAACACTTATGCCCGTTTCTATAAAGATGGCGGAAAATTCTACGATAAGGTAGGATACGCCGGCCAGGCGCGGGGGATGAACGTCGCCGTCATCGATAATGTGACGGGCACGGTCCTCGATACGAAGAATTTCGATACCTACGGGAGTTCTGCGGACGCTGCCGCTCTTGTCACCTATCTTAACGGGGTCGCCAGCGGCAAGATATTGATGTTCGCGATCGCGGATGAAGGGACGAATAATCTTGGGGAAGCGGCGAAACAGCTTCTAACATCGCTGGGCAGCGCCAATATCAGGAACGTCGGTTTTCAGCAATCCTGGGCGATGATCACCAAAAAAGGCCAGACGACGGCGAATGCCGAGGCATACGGTTCCGGGCCGAAAGACGCGGCTGCTACGATACAACTCGGTCAATAAGCGGTTCTCCTGCGCGGGGTTTTTAGCGCGCAGGAGAATATTTTTTTGGGGTCCTGAAAGAGCGTGGATATCGTCGGGAAAAGTGCTGTTAAGTGGTAGTTAAGAAAATACTATTTTGTTAAATAGCACTTGACAAGAATCGGTTTGTGATATATACTTGCTTCGAGAGGGAAAAGAGAGGTGAAAGCGATGAACCTGATAGGCGTCAACATCAAGAGATCACGAGAAGAGAAAGACATTACGCTGCGCGAGTTCGCGAAGCGGTTGGGGGTGAGCGCGAGTTTTATTTCGCAGGTCGAGACCGGCAAGGCGTCGCCGTCACTTTCGACGCTCAAGGCGATCGCTGACGCGCTGCAGACGACCGTGGGATCGCTGATCGGGGAGAATGAACGGCATGACCCGAGTCCGATCGTCCGCGAAGAGGATCGTCGGTCGCTTAAGAATATCAGCGAGGGGATGCGGATGTATCTTTTAACTTCGCCCGATCCGAACAAGCAGATGGAGCCGATCCTTTTTAAGCTGGAGAAGAACGCTTCTTCGGGTGACGCGCTCTACAAGCACTTCGGGCAGGAGTTCGTGCTCGTTCTTAAAGGGTCGCTCGAGATCGTTTTAAACGATACCCGGTATGTGCTCAAGCAGGGCGACAGCATGTACTTTAATTCGAGCGTTCCTCATTTTTTCAGGAATCTGCATAGCGCGGCGACCGAAGCGCTCTGGGTGGTAACACCGCCGACGTTCTAAAGGGATTTTTTTTAAGTAAACTGTTCAGTATTGATAAACTAGTTAACTTGTATAAAACACAGTGGCTCCGCCGGAGCCGGGCAAACAACAGGAGGTGTGCGATGAACGACGTGATCAAGAGAAGGATAAAGGGGTTGGAAGGGTCCCTTGAACTATTTTCTAAGAAAATAGCGGATATGGACCTGGCGGGAGAGGGAGCCGCGGGCATTTCAGGGGCGGTCTTCCAGGAGATGAAGGCGTTAGGGTACGACGAGGTTATGAAGGATAAGGCGGGGAATCTCATCGGGATCATCAAAGGTCATGAAGATCGCGAGGACCTCGTGCTAATCTCCCATATGGACCCGACGGTCCCGGGGAAGGAGAGTCTCGTCGGATTTAAAGCCGGGATCATCTCGAGTATCTATGCGGGCGCGTTATTGAAGAGGAGCATGCTTCCGCTCAAAGGCGACTTGGTCGTCTGTTGTGTGCCGCGGGCAGAATGCTGCGGCTTCGGGATCAAGTATCTCTTCGGTAATTACCTGAAGAAACGCATCGGCCGTGTCAAGGGAGCCCTGCTCTGCGAGCCGACGGACCTCAATGTCCATCTGGGGCACAAGGGGCGCATGGAGTACGAGATCGTTGTTAAGGGAAGGATGGATCACGATTTTCTCGAGAATAAAGGGATCAACATGCTGGGCACGATGTTCCCGCTCATTAATGAGCTCGAGAAGGTCTCCCATACACTTCCGTCGGATTGTTCACTGGGCGCTTCAAGCCTCAAAATCAAGGATGTCAGCTACAACGGTTGTCAGCCCTCCGAGCAGAACCGCGAATTCCGCATTGTCGTTGACAGGAATTTTATTCCCGAAGAGGATATCCAGGCGATCTTAAAGAGGGCAAAGTCGATCGCGCGCAGCGTCTATAAGGGGGAGACCGATATCGCGGTTGCGACGAGCGTGTCGACGAGCAGGTTCACGACGGCCGCCGGGCTTGAGGTTGATTCTCAGAAAGAGTTTGCCCCCTGGCGCATGGAGGCGAACCACCCGCTGGTCGGATCCGCCCTCGAGGTGTTGACGGAGAACGGGTTCAAATCAGAACTGGGGTATTGGCAGAAGATCATTACGGAAGGCAGCTATATTTTCGGCGAATTAAAGATACCGACGGTCGGGTTCGGCGTCGGCAGGGAGGAATCGGTCGATTCCCGGTCGAGCTCGCTGACGATCGCGGAACTCGAGAAGGCGGTCTATGGTCAGGCGCTGATCGCTCAGCGGGTTATCGGCATCCCGACCTTCGGATGGAGCGCGGACGAAATATGAGCGTCAATATCCTGATGTTCAATTGCGGCAGTACGTCGCTGCGCTACCGGATCATCAGCATGCCCGGCGAGACGGAGATCCTCGCCGGGAAAGCTGAGCGGATCGGCATGAAGACCCAGGAGAGTGCCCTGATAAATCATTACTACCGGGGCCGGAAGCGGACCATAACCATGGATCTGCCCGATCACGCGGCGGCATTCCTGAAAGCGATGGACCTGATACGGGAGGACGCGGCGAAGGATCCCGAGGTGCGCTTTGACGCCTTCGCCCACCGGTATGTTCACCCGGGCAGTTACTTCACGAAGACGACGAAGGTCGACAAGATCGTCCTGCGCAAGCTCAAAGATACGCTCGAGCTGGCGCCGATACATAATCCGACTTCGTATAAGCTCATTGATCTCTGCGATCAGCACTTTCCGCAGGTTCAGCAGCTTATTGTTTTTGACAACTCGTTCCACTCGACGATACCTAAAGAGCTTTCGACGTATGCCCTGCCGGCCCGCCTGACGAAGAAGTACGGGCTCAAAAAGGTGGGGTTCCACGGGATATCGCATGAGTACGCGATGCAGGAGGCCTGCAAGCTCCTTGGCTCCGCTGTCAAAGAGCAGCGGATCATCAGCTGCCATTTAAGCGCGGGAGGGTCGTCGATCTGCGCGATCGACCGCGGCAAGTCGATCAACAACTCGATGGGGTTTACGCCGCTCGAAGGGCTGATCATGAATACCCGCTCAGGCGATCTCGACCTCGGGACGGTCTTCTATATCATGTCGCGGGAGAATTTTTCCGCTGACGATATCGAGACGATCCTGAACAAGAAGAGCGGCATCCTCGGGATCTTCAAATACTCTTCCGACCTGCGGGATGTTATCAAGAATATGGAAACGGATCCGGCTGCCAAGATGGCATTTTCGATGTATGTAAAACGAGTACGAAAATATATCAGTTTTTATATGTTGCTCCTCAAGAAAGCCGATGCGCTCGTCTTTACCGATGATATCGGTATGGGTTTCCCGGTCGTCCGGCGCGCGGTCTGCGAGGGGCTCGGATTTTACGGCCTTGAGCTCGACCAGGAGAAGAATACGGCGTATGTCGACGGTCTCGCCGATATATCGACGACAAAATCGCAGACGCGCATCATCATCGTTCCGATCAACGAGGAGCTCATGATCGCGCGCCAGGCGTATAAGGCGTATGAGAAGACAAGTACGTAATTGGTAAATATAGCCAAGGGCGGGCAGCTCGACCGGCGGGCAGCCCTTCAGCTAATTTTGCGGCTCGCTGGAATTG
>JBAWYO010000124.1:0-5377 GCA_037143495.1 Candidatus Omnitrophota bacterium
GTATGAATACTCTCGACAGCGTCGGTACTGATCGCCGCCTCGGCTGCCGCTAAAGCCGCATCCATCATGCCGAGATTACGCAGCAACTCTGCCCTGTCCTCCGCCTCCCTGCCCGCTCTCAAAACGGTGACCGCTCGTAAGCTCGTCCTGGATACCGCCTGACCGGTCCTCGCCTGGACAGTAACAACATGAGGATTATTCGAGATGGTCCGATTCTCCTCGAATGATGCCTCATTATAAGTCGTTCTCACTAACCCCATCAACACCGTACCGTCACGCTGCGGCAACGGAGCTATTCTATATGCTACATCCCCTACCACCAGACAATAGGTGAATCCTCGCCCCGTCGCATCTCGAAAAAGGTGTTGCTGCGTGTCAGCGGAGTAATAGTTTCCGATCCGTACCCGCTCGCCTTCATGCAAGGTTATCGCGCCGGGTAACCTGACCGGCTGCCCGTGAGCGTCAAAACCGAAAATAGCGGCGATAGTCTGCCCGAAAAGCCTCATATTATCAACCCGGACAACGGATGGATCTGTCGTTGACAAACGCACCCTGACCTGACACGTTCCCTTCCCCCAATCCAGGATCATCGCCTGTTTCAGGAAATTCATATGGTCTTTGTTGGCGGAAACAGCAGCCTCCTGGCGTGCTTCGAGGGCTTGTTGCGCATTCACATGGCTTGCGGCGACCGATGCCGACATCGATTGAGCTTCGGCGGCTTCCGGCGCGGACGACTCGCCGAGCGCCTCTTTTAACCTGCAGATCTGGTTATTAATATCGAGTAGTTGCTCTTCATTTGTCACTTCCATACGTTCCTGGCTGTCAGCGACCGCATTGAAACGCAGGCCATTGCCGTTGGCGATCATGAACCCGTTGTTCTGCCCCTGATGCACATCGAGACAAAAGATACGGTTATCAAAATTCATAAGGCGGTCCTGCCACTCATGCCCGAATACGATCCCATTAACCCCCATTTGAGCGCAGAATTTGTCGATCTTCGCCACATCGAGTTCTACCTGAAAATCTATCCCCAATTGCGACCCGTGCCGCAGGAGGACATCCCGCCAGCATTCATCGATCTGCCGTGGCCCTTTCCCTTGCGCTCTCAAGACTTCAACCAGCTTCTCTTTGTTGGCGACGTCAATATGGATCTCTTTGACGAACTTGTTGATCCAGTTTTCGCGCCGTACCCAGACCAGCTCATGAGCAGCCTTAAAGAGTTTCGCGACACGCGCTACATTCTGCCGTTTATCCAAAAATGCCGCATCGCTGCTCAGCTGCGCCTGGATAGCTACCAGCTCATCTTGAAGTCCCTGCATCTGTGCCAGCGAGAAGACCGGATTCCCGTCATTGCCGATCGGTATGCCGGCATGCAGATGGAGAACGCCGCGTTCATCGACATCAAATAGCTTGCAGTTCTTCAGTAGCCAGAGCGCGAGGTCTCTCGGCTGTAGGCCCTTTTCTTCAAACTCCTGCCATAGTTGGCCGCCGCCGTTCTGGATCCACATGCCCATGGCCTGATGATCATTAAGAAGAAGTCCCTGGATCATCATGACATCATGATTACCAAAGCAGAACGCCGCGTTATCCCCCAGACGATCCTTTATCTCCTGCATTGCGGCCCAGTTTTCGGCATTATTGACGCCCCGGTCAAAAACATCCCCGTGCCCTATGACTGCGTCCACATTCCCGGCGTTGATCTGTTCCAGCATTCTTTCAAAGACCTCATGTTGTCCGTGCTGATCACCGAACATGGCCTGACGCTTGAATTTCCCGGCGCGTATTCCATCACGTAACGCTTCAAGCTGGGCGATCCTGGCACGTGCCGCCTCTTCCGTTATCTCCAGCACCGGCAACAGGGGACGCTCAAAAACTCGCGGCCGCGCCGCCTCCCGGACCCCCGCGCCGCCTCTCGTCCTTACCGCTGGCGATCCTGTCGCTGCTGGTGTCAACTGCCAAAGCCCTTGGAGGGCAAGCGTAAAGTCATCTTCTCTGTCTACTGCCCGGACGCGGGCAAGTAAAGCATCATGGTTGAAACCCTGTTGCGCGAATTGCGCACACTGCCCTACGATCGCTTGTTGCTCAGCTGCCGACAAAGGACCTCTTCCTTCAAGGAGAATATTGCTAGTGGGATCAAGTGCTGCTCCTATCAATCGTAATGTCCGGTGAAAGAGCCTTCCAGCCTCGACCGCATTATCGGCAGGCCCCGGGTGAAGCATGCGCTCTGCCAACTCTTGCAGATGCCGCGCAAGATCGCCGATTTCAAGAGGAACTGCGCTGGCAGCTCGAGCGCTAGCAGAAGACGGTTCAGCCGCTGGCCGCGTCGCACGTAACTCCTGGGTCGCTGTTTGTGTCAACTGCCAGAGCCCTTGAAGCGCTAGCGTAAAATCATCTTCCCTATCTACAGCTCTTACGCGCGCGAGCAAGGCGTTATGATCGAATCCCTGTTGCGCAAATTCTCCCAATTGGCGTATGATCGCTTTCTGCGCTTCTTCATCCAGAGGTCCTCGCCCTTCCAAGAGCGCCGGGCTTGCGGGATCAAGCGCCGCTCCTATCAGCCGCAATGTTCGATGATATAATCTCACCGTTTCAGCTGTGCTATCGCCAGGCCGCGGATGTGCGATGCGATCCTGCAGACCAATGAGATACTGCCCGAGATCATCAAGACGAATATTCAAAGCGCGTGAAACTGAAGCGCGAACAGGAGCTCTTTCGGCGTGACGCGCCGCAATCGATCCTGGCGTTGCCGTTCGTGTCAACTGCCAAAGCCCCTCGAGAGCAAGCGTAAAATCATCTTCCCGGCCTACCGCCCTGACGCGGGCAAGTAATGCATCATGGTTAAATCCTTCCCGAACAAAGCGTCCGCACTGTTGAAGAATCCTATGCTGCTCTGCCGGGCTTAAGTTGCCACGCCCCTCTAAGAGCGCCTGACTGGCAGGATCAACAGCAGCGCCTATCAATCGCAAGGTGCGATGAAATACTCTGGCCGCATCATTCGGATTAGTTCCCGGCTCCGGATAAAGCATGCGTTGTTCCAGCAGATGCAGATGCCGCGAGAGCTCACCCAGACCGATATTTCCCGCGATGGAGGCTGCGGCTTGCGGTCGCGCCCTCACGGTGACTGCGGGCATTTCCTGTGTCGAAATTAACGTCAGTTGTCGTAAACCCTCCAACGCAGCCGCAAAATCGTCAGCTCTGCCGACGGCTGCTACCCTCGCGCGCAAACTATCCTCATCGAAACCATCCCTGGTAAATTGCCCGCAACGGCGTATAACCAATTCCTGTTCCGCCAGCGTCAAGGGTCCTCTCCCCTCAAGCATGGCGGTATTGGAGGGATCAACTGCTGCTCCTATCAACCGTAATGTCCGATGATAGATTCTAGCCGCTTCCGCTACGTTATCGCCAGGTTGGGGATGTTTTACACGTTCCCCCAGAGCGTGCACATGGCGCGAAAGATCGCCCATCGAAATATGCATGACCGGCTGGGGGCGAGCTATGCTTCCAACAGACGTCGCATTAAAGGAAGGGTCGGAAATCGGTTGCGCAAAACCGACAGATCTTCCGCTCTCCGCAAGCGCGAGCGCGCGAAGCGTTTCCTTTTGCTTAGAAAGACCTTCAAGCGCAAAGGCGGTTACATAGTAATTAAAGAAAAACGCGCATATCGTAGCAACCGATACAGCGCTCCGACAGATCCTCTTCACTGCGAGACTCTTTATAAAGGTTTTAGCAGGCGGGCAAAAAAAATCGCCCTGCGCGCACGCCTCTGAAACATTCGATCGCAATTTCATCAAGCACCTCACCTGCGATAAATTAAATCGTCAAACTTTATCTCTTGCATCTACTTTAAGCTTACACGATGATTTGTAAAAATACAAATATAATTTACTAACTTTTTAATTATTAACTTTTTTGCTGCCGATCAGCTTTACAGCTGCCAATAAATGCGCCTCAACCGCATCGGGTTTTATTTCCCACGCGAGGGTCTCGTCAGCGCTCTTGGTCTTTCCGCTCAAGACAAGAATAGTTTTACATCCCAGCGCCCTCCCCGCCTCGACATCTGTCCTCGAATCACCGATAAAATAGCTGTTCGCCAGGTCTATAGCGCGATCTCCGACCGCTTTCTTGAGCGAACCGGTCTTTGGTTTCCGGCAATCGCAATTATCATCCCTCTTGTGGATACAATATTGGACGGAATCTATCGTACCGCCGGCAGCTGTGATCACAGTAACCATACGGCTGGTTATCTCATCAAGCGCTACCTTCGAGTAAACACCGCGACCAACGCCCGCCTGATTTGAGATCACCGCAATACGATAACCGTGCGCCGAAAGTTCTTTGATCGACTCGAGTACGCCCGGCAGGAACGCGAACTCCTCCCACGAGGTCACGTACTCCTTGCCGATCGCGCCGGGATCGCGATTAATCACGCCATCGCGGTCTAAAAATATGAATTTTTCTTTATTCATTTATTTCACAAATCTATATTTCAGCAATGTCCATATCGCGCCAAAGAAGTGATACCAGCGGATCTTCTTTCCTTCGCTGTAACTCCTGCCGTAATAGGAAATGGGGATCTCGTAAATACGCAGGTTCATCTTGAGCAGCTTGGCGGTGATCTCGGGCTCAACCTCAAATCCTTTTGAGTTGATCCTCATCCCCTTTAGGATATCGGCGCGCACCATCTTGTAGCACGTCTCAATGTCAGTCAACGTTGTATTATAGAGAACGCCGGCGAAGAGCGTAATGACCGCGTTACCGACGCGGTGCCAGAACATGTATGCCCGCTGAGGCTTCGCGAACGTGAGTCGCGATCCATAGACCGCGTCCGCGCGCCCGCTGTTGATCGGCTTAATGAGCTCGAGAAATTCCTGCGGATCATATTCGTTGTCGGCATCCTGGATTACGACGATCTCGCCGCTGACGTGGGCAAAACCGGTCTTGAGCGCGGCTCCCTTGCCCTGGTTCTTCTCATGGAGGATCACCTTGATCCGGGAATTGCCTTGCAATGCTTTGAGGATATCTCGCGTACCATCGACCGATCCGTCATCAACGATGATCAGTTCTTTGACGATATTTACCGCGAGTACACTTTTGATCGTCTCCTGGACGGTCTCGCGCTCATTAAAAACAGGCATCACGACCGACAGCGACATTTCCTGCATAATATCCTCCTGCATTCTATAAGGCAGTCGGGTCCCGTCCTCGGCTTACCCGACATGCCCACCGTTCCTTATGAAAAACGCAACAATTCGGCTCGTTCTATGGTATTCACTTGTCCTCAGGTAAGCCTGCGGGCGGACCCCGCCTGCCTTTACCCAAGCAGATTTTTACGGGTGGCGCGGCAATCCCGGTGAGCGGGACGTAAAAATCTCTTTTT
>JBAWYO010000125.1:0-5315 GCA_037143495.1 Candidatus Omnitrophota bacterium
GGTCTATCTGCTTCCTGAATTCGGATTATGGGGAGGCGCGTCATCGATGCCGTCACGCGAGGTTCCCGACCCGATCGGCAGGCCGCTCAGGTTTTATCGCGAGACGTTTGACAGCATGAAGGTCGCGATCGAGCGGTTGGTGAAGATACTTCTGTAGAGCTGTCTATCGACCGGTGCGGCAAACCGGTTCGCTGGGACGCTTCAGCCTGCTCCTGCGGCAGGCCTACGCTCGGAATAATTTCTTTTTACTTCCGCCGGCGGCTTCGCCTCCGGCGGAAGACCAAGCTAAAAAGAAATTTTTACGCCCTGCTCACCGGTATTGCCGCACCGGTTATAGCAGATAGTAAAGGAGTGCAATGAAGATAGCAATAGGCTCTGATCACGGCGGTTATAAACTTAAGGAAAAAGTTATCGCGTACCTGAAAGGTGCCGGGCACCGGGTTAAAGATTTTGGCTGTTACGATCAGGAGAGCTGCGATTATCCGCTCTTCGCGCGTTCCGTCGCCCGGGCGGTCGCTGACGGTAAAGCCGCGCGCGGCGTTCTGATCTGTACGACCGGCGTCGGGATGGCGATAGCGGCTAACAAAATAGCGGGTGTGCGGGCCGCGGTCCTTCCCACGGAAGCGATCGCGCTTTCGAGCCGTGAACACAATGACTGCAACGTCGCGGTCTTCGGCGCGAAATTCATGACGCCGGCAAAAACGCGCTCGATCCTCGCGCTCTGGCTGACAACGCGGGCCCTCGGCGGCAGGCACCGGCGCAGGGTCAGGCTGATCAAACAATTGGAGGGATGACCAACGTGAAGCTTCTTAAAAAATGTGATCCTCAGGTTTATCGCGCAATCCTGAACGAAGCGCAGCGGGAGAATGGCAAGCTGGAGCTCATCGCGAGCGAAAATTTTACGAGCGAAGCCGTCCTTGAGGCGCAGGGATCAGTCATGACGAATAAGTACGCGGAAGGGTATCCGCACCGGCGCTGGTACGGCGGCTGTGAGTATGTCGATATCGTCGAGGAACTCGCGGTCGAGCGCGCGAAGAAGCTTTTCGGCGCCGAACACGTCAACGTGCAGCCCCACTCCGGTTCGCAGGCGAACATGGCGGTCTATTTTTCGGTGCTCCAGCCCGGCGACACGGTGCTGGCGCTCGATCTTGCCTGCGGGGGGCACCTGACACACGGCCATTCGCATAATTTTTCCGGCAAGTTATACCGCATGGTGACCTACGGCGTCAGCCGCGATGACGAACAACTCGATTATAGCGAGATACGAGCCCTCGCGCTCAAGCATCGGCCCCGGATGATCGTGACCGGAGCTTCGGCCTATCCGCGCACGCTTGATTTTAAAAAATTCAGGGAGATCTGCGATGAGGTCGGCGCGTACTTTTTTGTCGATATGGCGCATATCGCCGGCCTGGTCGTTGCCGGCGTGCATCCGAGCCCGGTGCCGTACGCGGAGTTCGTCACGACGACGACGCATAAGACGCTGCGCGGACCGCGCGGTGGCATGATCATCTGCAAAAAAGAGTTCGCGAAGAAGATCGACAGCGAAGTATTCCCCGGGATCCAGGGCGGGCCGCTCATGCATACGATCGCGGCGAAAGCGGTAGCTTTTCAGGAAGCGCTGCGGCCAGCGTTCGTGAAATACCAGCGGCAGGTGGTCGCGAACGCGCGGACGCTTGCGGAAGGGCTCCAGGTACAGGGGTTCAGGATTGTTTCGGGCGGCACCGACACGCATTTGATGCTGGTTGACCTGACCAGTAAAAATATTACGGGGCGCGACGCCGCGCTCGCGCTCGACGGCGCGGGCATCACGGTCAACAAGAACCTGATCCCGTACGATCTGAAGCCGCCGGCGGTCACCAGCGGGTTGAGGCTTGGCGTGCCCGCCGTCACGACGCGGGGCATGAAAGAGGCCCAAATGACCCTGATAGCGGGGCTCATCGCCCGGGTCGTCAATAATATCGGGAGTGAAGACGTGACCGCTGAGGTCAAACGCGAAGTAAAAAAGATGACCGAGCGTTTTCCGCTCTATAAGGACCTGATCAAAAGGATGAAAGTATGAAGAGAATCCAGCAGGGGCCCAAGCCGGTGAAGCGGCCCGGGTGGGACGAATATTTTCTGGAGCTCGCCGCCCTTGTATCAAAGCGGGCGACATGCCTGCGCCGGTCTGTCGGGGCTGTGCTCGTCAAAAATAAGAAGATCCTCGCGACCGGCTACAACGGCGCCCCGAGCGGGATCACCCATTGCGAGATCACCGGGTGTCTCCGGGAGAAGCTTGGCGTCCCCTCCGGAGAACGGCACGAGCTCTGCCGCGGCCTCCACGCCGAACAGAACGTGCTCCTTCAGGCGGCGCTCTACGGCGTCAGCACCAAAGGCTCGACACTCTATATCACGAACCAGCCCTGCATCATCTGTACGAAGATGATCATCAACGCGGGCATCGGGGAGATCGTGTTTACCGGCGACTATCCTGACCGCATGGCGTTGGGATTCCTGAAGGAAGCAAAGATCAAAATACGGAAGGCGAAGAAATAAAAATATGAAATGTCCATTCTGCCAGCGTTCTTCAGATCGCGTTCTCGATTCGCGGTCATCCCAGAACGGGAAGGCGATCCGCCGCCGCAGGGAGTGCCGTAAGTGCGGTAAGCGGTTTACGACGTATGAGTATATCGAGCAGACGCCGCTGATGGTTATCAAAAAGGACGGCCGGCGCGAACCGTTCGACCGGAACAAAGTCCTCGCGGGTATCGTTAAGGCGTGCGAAAAAAGGCCGGTCGGCATGGAGCGACTCGAAAAGCTGGTCGACCTGATCGAGCGCAGCCTCCAGAAAGATTTCCAGCGGGAGGTGCGGTCAAAGGCCGTCGGAGAACTCGTGATGAAAAAGCTCTATGAGCTCGACGAGGTCGCGTACGTGCGGTTCGCCTCGGTCTACCGGCAGTTCAAGGATGTGCACCAGTTCATGAAAGAGATAAAGCATCTCTTAGATTAATGTGCGGGGATAAAAAAACAGTAGGGCGCTCTCAAGAGCGCCCTACTGTTTTTAGTTTAGCGGTGAAAAGTTATTTTTCCGGCGGCATATTATTCTTGATGTTGGCCGCAGCAAGCAGTTTTTCGTACCATTCGTTGACGATCCGGTTCTTCTTCGCCTCAAGACCCTTCTTCGTCAGTTCGTCCTTTTCTTTTTTAAACGCTTCTTCATCGATCGGTGTGACCGCGAGCGCGGAGAAGATACAATATCCGCTGCGCGTTGACCTGACCGGTGAAAGATCGCCGGTTTTCATCGTGAAGGGGCCTTCGCCGAGCTCTGTTGCCGCGCCGATACCCTGGATATAACCGTTCCGGGTGAACGGTTCCGAGCGTTTGGCCGGGTGCATCGCGCGCCGGGCGGCCTCATCGAAGCCTATCTTGCGGTCCTTTACCAGTTGCGTGATCTTTTTATGAAGTCGTGCCGCTTCTTTTGAAGCCATATTCATCGCGATCTTCTCCCGGAGGGAGCGGTCTATACGCGCTTTAACTTCAGGGTAGCTTGGAATATACGGCGGTTTTTTTGCCTTAAGGCGGATGATATATACTCCCTTTGCGTAACCGGTCTTTGACGTGATGATACCGCTACGCTCACCGACCGCGAGAGCGAACGCTTTCTCCTGCACCTCAGGGAACCAGCCGATCTGCGGGATCAGGCCTTCTTGAGCGAAAAAGCCCGTTTCCTTAATAGTTATGTTATTCTCTTTCGCCACCTGTTCAAATGTTTTTGTCTTCTCGGTCAGCGCGGAGTCAAAGGTCTCTGCCGCCGCAAGCGCTTTGCTTTTTGCCTTATTCAATATAAGCTCGCTTTTGAGGGATTCCTTGATGTCATCAAATCCCTTCTTCGGGTCGACCTCATCCTTGATCTTCTCAAAAGCCGTTTTCAACTCAGTATCGGAGATGGTAATATCTTTTTCGTAATCGGAGAACTCGAACCCCGCGAACTCAAGAGTTGCCTGTTCGCCGACCTTGAATGACTCGGTATTCTCCTCATAATATTTTTTTGACGATTTTTCATTCACCACGGCGCGTTTCATCATCGCGTCTGACGGGATCGCCAGATACGAGATGACCGCCTGTTCGTGGTCCTTCGCGTAATCGAGGCGTACTTCCTGGTCAGTTATCGTTACCCCCCGCAATACCAGGTCCCGGAGTTTGGTTATCGTGAGCGATCCCCGCATCTCTTCTTCAAATTGCCGGGCGTCGACCTTAAAGACGCGGTCAAGAACCATATCGTAGGCGCGTTTATCGAAGCCTCCTTTGGACTGGAGGAACGAGAGTTTTTCGATCGCCGCGATAACTTCCTGGTCAGAAACCCTGATATTTTTCTTTTTCGCTTCGCGCACGAGGATGAGACGGTCCCAGGCCTGACGGTTCAGGTCAAGGTTCGCGCTGACTTCGTCGAGCCGGTTGCCGTAGATCATAATAGCCTGGTCGCGCACCCCTTGCAGCGATTGCGTGTACTCTTCAAGCGATATCCGCTTGCCGAAAGCGGTTCCCGCGTAGGTAGGCCCCTTATCCCGGGTGCGGAGTGCGCTGCCGATGCCCCAGAAGACGAACGGCGGGGTGATCAGGATGATCAAGGTCCATAATATACGTTTCATGGTCTTTCGCTTGCGCAATTGCGTCAGCATTTTTATCTCCTTAGGCTCTTAAGCGAATGTTCCGGGCATCTGATCTCCCGTGAGGCATGTTTGCGTTATTATAGTGCAGGGAAATGATTTTGACAATAAGAATATGCGTTCCGCGAAGGGCGCCGGGCGATTGAAATGATTGACACTGGGCGCGTTGTATACTATAATCTCTACGAATAGAAACCATGTCGGCATGCTGAAATGCCGTTATTCGGCGTTGGAGAATGGCGGCATGGCGGCGAAAAGAGGCGGCACCTATCAGGAAAGAGCCATTAAAAATGATCAAAAATAAGTTAGGCGAAAGATCCGATAAGCTGAAATTCGGCCTGCCCAAGGGAAGCCTGCAGGAGGCCACGATACGCATGTTCAAGAAGGCGGGGTACGTGATCACCGTTGATTCGCGCAGTTATTTTCCCGGGATCGACGATAAAGAGATCGAGCCCGTCCTGTTGCGCGCCCAGGAGATGTCCCGGTATGTCGCGGAAGGCGTCCTCGACTGCGGGATCACCGGCAATGACTGGGTCCTTGAGAACGGGTCTGATGTGGTCAGGGCTGCCGAGCTCGTCTATTCAAAACAGAAGATGCAGCCGGTCCGCTGGGTGCTTGCGGTGCCCCAGGATGCCGAATACCGTTCAATAAAAGACTTACAGGGTAAGCGCA
>JBAWYO010000126.1:0-5313 GCA_037143495.1 Candidatus Omnitrophota bacterium
GCTATGACCGGACGCGTTGTCAACGCGCTCGGCAAGCCCATCGACGGCAAGGGGCCGATCAATACCGATCGTTTCCGGCCGCTTGAATCGACGGCTCCCAATGTTATCGAACGCCAGCCGGTCAATACGTCGCTCCATACCGGTATTAAGGCTATCGATTCGATGACCCCGATCGGCAGGGGACAGCGCGAGCTGATCATCGCCGACCGCCAGACCGGCAAGACCGCGATCGCGGTCGACGCGATTATTAACCAGCGCGGTTCAGGTGTTCTGTGCGTTTATGTCGCGATAGGCCAGAAACTCTCGAGTGTCATCGCGGTCGCGAATACGCTCGAGAAATACGGCGCGATGAAATATACGACGATCGTTTCCGCCTCGTCGCGAGCATCCGCGTCGCTCCAGTACCTGGCGCCGTACGCCGGGTGCGCGATCGGCGAAGAATTCATGTACGCCGGCAGGGATGTCCTGGTCATCTACGATGACCTGACGAAACACGCGCAGGCGTACCGGCAGCTCTCGCTGCTGCTGCGCCGGCCGCCCGGGCGCGAAGCGTATCCGGGGGACATATTCTACCTGCATTCACGCCTGCTCGAGCGCGCGGCGAAACTGCACGATTCGCTCGGCGGCGGATCGCTCACCGCGCTGCCGATCATCGAGACGCAGGCGGGCGATATCACGAGCTATATCCCGACGAACGTCATATCGATCACCGACGGCCAGATCTATCTCGAGAACGACCTCTTTTACGCGGGCGTGCGTCCCGCGATCAACGTCGGCCTCTCGGTGTCGAGGGTCGGCGGCAAGGCGCAGGCGAAGGCGATGCGGCAGGTCGCCGGTAATCTGCGTATCGACCTGGCGCAGTACCGCGAGCTCGTCGCGTTCACGCAATTCGGGACCGAACTTGATAAGACGACGCAGGCGCAGCTCAACCGCGGCGAGCGCATGGTCGAGATCTTGAAACAGGACCAGTACGCCCCGCTGACCATGGCGCAGCAGGTTATGATCATCTATTGCGGCACACGCGGCTTTCTCGACGATATCCCGGTCGAGGCCGTCAGCAAATTCGAAGCAGCCTTTTACCGTTTTATTACGGCACGTTTTCCCGACATCGAACACGCGATCGAGATGAAGCGTGAGCTCAGCGATGAGATCAAAAAGAAGCTTGAAGAGGCGATCGCCGCGTTCAAGAAAGAATTCACCGTCCAACCCGCGGCAGCGTAGAAGAGCCGGATCAAACTATGGCGCACTCTCTTAAATATATTAAATCCAGGATCAAATCGATCGAGAGCACGAAGAAGGTCACCAACGCGATGCAGATGATCTCCGCCGCGAAGCTGAGTTCGACCGAAGAGACGCTCTTTTCCCATAAGACGTATTTTAACCGTCTCGACGCGATGCTGGTCCGCTTTATCTGTACGCTGGGCGAGGGCACCGGGACCTTTCTGGAGCGCCGGACGGACGCCGGCGTGATCGTTCTCTGCGTGATCACTTCCGACAGCGGGCTCTGCGGCACCTATAACAACAACGTGATACGCGCCGCCGAGGGATTTATTGCTTCCCGGGGCAGAGAG
This sequence comes from Candidatus Omnitrophota bacterium, assembly GCA_037143495.1. Lineage (GTDB taxonomy): Bacteria > Omnitrophota > Gorgyraeia > JABMQH01 > JABMQH01 > JBAWYO01. The sequence continues at coordinate 1,572 of JBAWYO010000126.1, forward strand.
AAGGTCCGACTGGTGCTCGTGGGTAAGAAGGCCTACAACTATTTTAAAAAAAGGGAGTATTCGGTCGATTCGAGTTACCTGGACCTGCATGGCAGGTACTCCGACAAAACGGCGGACGATATCGTCAATGCCCTGATCGGGATGTATGTCGAACGCGGTTGCGATGAGGTCCATCTGGCGTATACGTATTACGAGTCGGGACTCTCAAGCAAACCCGTGGTGAAGAAATTTCTTAATCTTGAACCGGAGGTCGTGACATGCGCCCGGGATGAATATATCACCGAGCCCAGCCGCGGCAAGATCCTTGAGGAGTTGGTGCCGCGGTATATCGCGTTGCGGATGCGGCTCGTCCTGCTTGAGGCGTTCGCTTCGGAACACGCCGCCCGCGCGCTGGCGATGAAGACCGCGACCGAGAACGCGAAAGAACTGCTTGAGGGGTTGATCCTCTTAAGGAACAAAGTGCGGCAGGCGCATATTACGCAGGAAATACTTGAGATAATTTCAGCATCCGAAGCATTGCGCGTCTAAGATTGATGGGTCACTAGGTCACTAGACACTAATCACTAGAAAAAGAAATGATTCTTTAGTTTTTACCAGTGACAAGTGACCTCACGAATTTTTCCACCAGCAGTGACTAGTGACCACACGAGATTTTTCGATAGTAGTGACAAGTGACCGTACGGATTGTACTCGAGCAAGACAGTGAAAGGATCGCAATCATGGCAGATGGTACGATTATACAGGTAATAGGTCCGAGCGTCGACGTACGGTTTCCGGAAGACCAATTACCGCAGCTCCTCAACGCGCTCAAGATCGAGTATCCGGATCGTAAGATCGATCTGACGCTCGAAGTCGCCCAGGCGGTCGGTAATAACGTTGTCCGGTGCATCGCTCTCGGGTCGACCGACGGCCTTGTCCGCGGCATGATCGTCAAAGATACCGGTTCGCCGATCACGGTGCCGGTCGGCAACCAGACACTCGGCAGGATCTTCAATCTTCTCGGCGACCCGATCGACGGTAAAGGACCGCTCGCCGAACCTGAAAAACGCAATCCGATCCATCGCGATTCGCCGAACTTCGAGGACCAGCTGCCGATCGCGACGATCCTCGAAACAGGACTCAAGGTCATCGATCTCCTGGCGCCGATCCCGAAGGGGTCGAAGGTCGGTATGTTCGGCGGCGCGGGCGTTGGCAAGACCGTCGTCGTGATGGAGCTCATCCGCACGATCGCGACCGAGCACGGCGGCGTTTCCGTCTTCGCGGGCGTCGGTGAACGGACCAGGGAAGGCAATGAGCTCTGGCTCGAGCTTAATGAATCGGGTGTCGTCAAGAACAGCGCGCTCGTCTTCGGCCAGATGAACGAGCCGCCCGGGGCGCGGCTGCGCATCGGTCTCTCGGCGCTGACGATGGCAGAATATTTCAGGGACGAGCAGCGCAAGGACGTTCTTCTCTTTATCGACAATGTCTACCGCTATATCCAGGCGGGCTCCGAGGTATCGACGCTCTTAGGGCGTATGCCCTCGGCGGTCGGTTACCAGCCGACGCTCGCGACCGAGGTCGCGCTCCTTGAGGAGCGCATCGCCTCGACCCGCGACGGTTCGATCACCTCGATCCAGGCGGTCTATGTGCCCGCCGATGACCTCACCGATCCTGCTCCCGCGACCGTCTTCTCGCATCTTGACGCGAAGATCGTGCTCTCACGCCAGATCGCGGAACTTGGCATCTACCCCGCGGTCGATCCGCTCGATTCGACCTCGCGGATTATGGACCCGAAGATCATCGGGGAGGAGCATTACGCGACGGCGCTCGGCGCCCAGCGCGTGCTCCAGCGTTACAAGGACCTGCGCGATATCATCTCGATCCTCGGCCTCGATGAACTGCACGACGAAGATAAGCTTATCGTCGCCCGCGCGCGCAAACTGCAGCGCTTTTTTTCACAGCCGTTCTTCGTCGCCGAGACGTTCACCGGTCTCAAAGGGAAATACGTCAAGCTTGAGGATACGATCCGGGGGGTCAAGATGATCACCGAAGGCAAGCTCGATGATCTGCCTGAGCAGGCTTTCTTTATGGTCGGGTCCATTGAAGAGGCGATCGAGAAGGGAAAGCAGTTCAAAAAATAATGTCAAAACTATTTCACCTTGAGATCCTCGTGCCTGACCGGACGCTCTTCGCGGGTGACGCGGTGTCATTGGTCGCGCCCGGCGAATCGGGATATCTCGGCATTCTCGTCGATCACGCCCCGCTTATAACCACGCTTCTTTCCGGCAAAATTACATTCAGGAACCCGGCGGGCAGTGAGGCCGTTCTTAACGCGAAGGGCGGGGGGTTTATGGAAGTCTATAAGAACAATGTCACGATCCTTCTGGACGGCGTCCAGGAGCCCGCCTGAAGATTGGTTCCGGTTACGTTATGAAAGAAACGCCAGAACTGCTTATCGCTCATGTCCAAGGCCGGGTCAGCAGCGTCCCCGGCCTTGCCGCTGTCGGCATGAAGGCGGGAGTCATTATGAAAGTACCCGCCGATGCTTTTATCCCGTTACCGGCCGCGAGCCGGCTTTTTTTATTACCGAAACGTTTTCCCGTAGGTTTTGATGCCGTTTCCGGGAAACTTATAACGCTCAAGGGGAGCCAGTACGCGGCAGCCGCGTTTTTGCCGCCGGGATATACGGTAACGCATTCGGCAGCCTATGTAGAGTGCCGCGCAGCTCCATTGTTGCCGCTCTTCTCGTACGCCGCCGCCGGTTTCTATAACGGCGCTTATTACGCCGCGGCCGTCAAAGTCGACAGCGATCCCCGACACGATCCCTGCGGTATTGATGTCGGCGAGGTCAAAAGACGGGTCCCGTCTTTTAAGAAGTTATTTCCCAGGAATCGACTTATCCCGCACCTGGTCGATTGCGCGCTCATCCACGGTTGCCCGAACGCGCAGAACTTATTCTTAAGCCGCTACGAAGCTCCACTACCGGTATCGCCCTCGTGCAACGCCGCCTGCGCCGGGTGCATCTCCTATCAGCGTTCAAAAAAATGCCCGCCCACCCAGCCGCGCATTACCTTTGTCCCATCCCCGGAAGAGATCGCGGAGATCGCGCTCTTTCATATTAAAAACGCCAAAGACGCTCTTGTCAGTTTCGGGCAGGGGTGCGAGGGTGAGCCGCTCCTGCAGGCGGATATCATCGAGCGCGCGATAACGCTGATCAGGGAAGAGACAGCGCGCGGAACGATCAATATCAATACGAATGGCAGTCGCCCGATGGCGCTTGCCCGGCTCTTTGACGCCGGCCTTGATTCGGTCCGCGTCAGTTTAAACAGCGCCCGAAAAGAATATTACGACAGATATTATCGTCCGCGAGGATATTCGTTCAAGGACGTTGTACGCTCGGTACAGGTCGCGAAGAAGAAAGGCGGGTGGGTTTCACTCAATTATTTAACGATGCCGGGGTTTACGGATTCGCCGGGCGAATATGAGGCGCTTAAAGAATATATCGCTAAAAATCATCCCGATATGATCCAATGGCGCAATCTTAATTACGACCCGCTCGAGTATTTCAGGATAGTAAAGACCCCGGAAAAGTCCGCTGCCATGTTCGGCGTCAGCGAGATCATCCGAAGTATTGGAAAAGAATTTCCCACGCTTCGCAGCGGCTATTTCAATCCCTCAAAAAGGGGACGAATTTCGCAGTAACCCCCAGCTATCCTCAACACCAAGTTCTCATGAATAATATTGTGAGTATGTTGATAATGTT
>JBAWYO010000127.1:0-5311 GCA_037143495.1 Candidatus Omnitrophota bacterium
GGTATCGACAATATCGTAACGGTCACCGATATCGATCGTCGCAGCCTTCGCCCGCATGACTTTAGCGGCGGCCGTGATCTCGACGACGGTCTCCCCTTTCATGCGCAGGGCGGTCACGAACGCCGCGATCTGGCTGGGCGTCGCGATCCCGGTCATCACCTCTTCAAATACCACGGTCATCTCGTCGTTATTTAAGTCGATGCGGCGGGTAACCTTATCGATAGCTTCGCGTATCATGGTTTTTTCACATCCAGGAAATTTCGCAGTATTTTTTTTCCTTCGACGGTCAGGATCGATTCCGGGTGGAATTGGATCCCCCAGACCGGCAATTTTTTATGGCGGACACCCATAACCTCTTTTTCATCGGTCTCAGCGATGATCTCGAGGCACTCGGGCATGCTTGAACGTTCGACCAGGAGCGAATGATACCGCGTAGCCTCGAACGGCATCTTGATGGAATGAAAGATAGATTTCCCGTTATGGTAGATCAATGAGGTCTTACCGTGCATCAGACGTTTCGCCAGGACGATCCTTCCCCCGTAAACTTCACCGATGCATTGATGGCCCAGGCAGACGCCGAGGAGCGGTATCGTTCCCGCGAACGCGCGGATAACATCCTCGGAAATACCGGCGTCGCTCGGCCATTTAGGTCCGGGTGAAATAACGATATGGGAAGGATCCAGGCGACGGATCTCTTCGAGCGAAATCTTATCATTGCGGTATACCTGCAGTTGCGCGCCCAGTTCTCCCAGATACTGGACGAGATTATAGGTAAACGAATCATAATTGTCGATCATCAGGATCATCGGGCGCTCCCGCGGGCGAGCGCTATCGCCAGGAGCGGAGCCTTCGCCTTGTTCTGGGTTTCACGATATTCGGTCGCAGGGCGCGAGTCAGCGACAATGCCCGCCCCCGCCTGTACATACGCTTTCCCTTTTTTGATCAGGATCGTTCGTATGGTGATACATGAATCGAGATTTCCTGAAAAACTGAAGTACCCGATACACCCGCCATAGGGACCGCGGCGGCGGTTTTCGAGTTCTTCGATGATCTCCATCGCCCTGACCTTCGGGGCGCCGCTCAGGGTCCCCGCGGGAAAGGTGGCACGGATCACGTCAAAACAGTCTTTACCCTTCGAAAGGCGGCCGCTGACATCACTTACAATATGCATGACGTGCGAGTATTTTTCAACGACCATAAGTTCGGGTGTTTTAACGGTGTGATAATCGCAGACGCGGCCGATATCGTTGCGCCCGAGATCGACCAGCATGATGTGTTCAGCGCGCTCCTTAACGTCCTTGAGCAGGTCGGCGCTGAGGCGCGCATCCTCACGATCATCGCAACCGCGCGGGCGCGTACCAGCGATCGGACGGACTTCAACGGTACCGTTTTCGCAGCGGACCATGATCTCGGGCGACGAACCAACCAGCTTAAGTTCCTTGAAATCGAGATAATACATATATGGTGACTGGTTGAGTGAGCGCAAAGCGCGATAGATATCAAAGGGCGCAGTGGCGCCGAGATCGACCTCGAAGCGCTGGGAGAGCACCGCCTGGATGATATCACCGTTGCGGATATACTTTTTGGTCCTGGTGATCATGTCCTCGAATTGGCGCTGCGTCATATTTGACCGCGCCGCGGGCAATGACGACGGAACCGGTGGTTTTTCAGCGGCGGCGCGTTTCAGTGGTTTTTTTAACTGCGCGGCCAGGCGTTCGATCTTGGCGGCCGCCGCACGATAGACGCGTTCCGGTGAAGCTCCTTGAGCAATATGCGCGTTTGAGACGACTTTGATCGTGTGATCAACATGATCAAATATCAGGATCGTATCGGTCAGCATAAAGATCGAATCGGGACAACGCAGATCATCGGTGTTCGTATCGGGCAAACGCTCAAAAAACCGGACCATATCGTACCCGAAGTAGCCGACGAACCCCCCGCAGAAACGCGGCAGACCCTTGACGGCGACAAACCGGTACCCCTTCATGAGCGTGCGGATCTCTTCCAGCGGATCTTTTTTACATTCAAAGCGACGGACGGATGGTTTCTGGCGGGTACCTGTTTTGGCGGAAATGATCTCGATCGACCGCCCCTTGCTCTTGATAATGACCTCCGGGTCGGTACCGAGAAACGAGTAGCGGGCGATCTTTTCACCGCCTTCAACCGATTCCAGCAGGTACGAAGGTTTGCCGTTATCTATTTTTAAAAAACAAGAGACGGGGGTGTCGATATCCGCTGACAGCTCACGGTAGATCGGGATGATATTCCCCTTCTTTGAGAGGCGCTTGAACTCTTTAAGATCCGGATAGAGCATTAATATGTTTCCTTAGGGTCAAAAACCGTCGTATCGGTAATTTCGAGCGTACCCGTCCCCGTTACGGTACGGTAATAGCAGGTAAAATACCCCGCATGACAGCCCGCAACATGCTGGTCGACAATAAAAAGCAATGAGTTACCTTCGCAGTCTATCGAGAGGCTTTTAATAACCTGGATATGACCCGACGTTTCACCTTTGAGCATTAACCGGCCCTTCGAACGGCGAAAGACATAGATCTTCTTCTCCTGAAGCGATTTTTCTATCGCTTCGCGGGTCATATAGCAGAGCGTCAAGACTTTACCGGACTTTTGGTCCTGGATAATGGCGGGTATCAACCCTTTTTCATTGAACTTCAGGGATTCCAAAAAGGTCACGTTCTCCTCCTCTGTAGGATAGTACTTTTTTAAACGCGTACAACAACTTTTTTCTTATCTAGATATCTCTTCACCTGCCCGACCGTGAATTCTTTATAATGAAATACGGAGGCCGCCAGCGCGGCGTCCGCCGCTCCCGCGGTCAGAACATCGTAAAAGTGGTCAAGAGTTCCGCATCCACCGGAAGCGATGACCGGTATTGAGACGCTGGTGCTGAGACGACGCGTCAGATCTATATCAAAACCATCTTTTGTTCCGTCGCGGTCCATTGAGGTCAACAGCAGCTCACCGGCTCCCAGCGATCGGACTTTCTTTGCCCAGGCAAGAGCGTCGATCCCGGTAGGCGTCCTCCCGCCATTGATGAAGACCTCCCACTTTTTTGTTCTTCCGGGGCTTCTCTTGGCATCGATCGCGACGACAATACACTGGCTGCCGAATTTCGCGGCCGCTTTCTTAATAAACGAAGGATCTTTGACCGCGGTGGTATTGATCGATATCTTGTCGCATCCGGCATTGAGCAGATCGCGAATATCCTCGACGGTGCGGATGCCTCCGCCGACCGTAAAGGGCATGAAGATCGCCTCAGCTACGCGGCGCGCCACGTCAATGATCGTTCTGCGGCGTTCGTGAGAAGCCGTTATATCGAGAAAAACGAGCTCATCGGCTCCTTCCCGGTCATAGACGATAGCGTTCTCGACGGGATCGCCGGCGTCCTTAAGATCCAGGAAGCGCACACCTTTGACGACCCTGCCGTCTTTAACATCAAGACATGGAATAATGCGTTTTGCGAGCATGGCGTTTTAATGACGAACGTTAAAAATCGGTTGTCTCATCAACGATCCTGATAGCCTCTTTCAGGTCGAGTTTATTTTCATAGAGCGCTTTGCCGACGATCGCCCCGATCAGTCCTTTAACCTCAAGGCGTTTGAGTTTCAGGAGATCATCAACGGATGAAACACCGCCGGAGGCGATCACCTGGACACCGGTCTCGTCCAACACCCGGGTAGTGGCCTCTAAGTTCGGACCCTGGAGCATACCATCTTTAGCGATGTCAGTGAATATAACCGTCCGCGCGCCCTGATCCTCAAGACGACGGATGAACTCGATATACCCGATCTCAGTCGTCTCGGTCCATCCTGCGACCGCTACCTTGCCGTCGCGGGCGTCGACGCCCATGATCAAATGGTCGGCAAACCGTTCAATAACGTGACCGGCAAACGTCTCATCGACAAGGCGTGATCCGATGATCACATAGGAAATACCCCGCTCAAGCGCCTCTTCGATCACCGCTTCAGATCGCACCCCGCCGCCTAATTCTACCGGGATGCTGATACTTTTGATGATCTCTTCAATGAGCGGCAGATTTTTAAAGGATCCTGATACCGCGCCATCCAGATCGACCAGGTGGAGCCGCTGCGCCCCCGCCGCTTCCCATTGCCGGGCAACGCCGACGGGATCATCCGAATAGATTTTCTCGAATTTGAAGTCACCCCGCGTCAACCGGGCGACTTTGCCATCTTTGAGATCGATAGCCGGTATAACGAGCATGCGTATCCCCGCTACAAGGTTACAAAATTTTCAAGCATCTTCATGCCAACCGCCTGAGATTTTTCCGGATGGAACTGGGTCGCGTAGATATTCCCGCTCCAGATCATCGACGCAAAATCACGTCCGTAATCGGTCGTCGTCGCTATAACCGCCCGTGACTTCGGTGCGACATAAAAAGAGTGTACAAAATACATCCATGATCCGTCAGGTATCCCCTTGAGCAGTGGACATGCCGTCGCGCGTATCGAAAGCCGGTTCCACCCGATCTGCGGCACTTTCAGTTTTGACTCTTTAAAACGAACGACGCTGCCCGGGATGATCCCGAGACCTTTGGTGGCGCCGCCTTCAGCCGAACGATCGAAGAGTATCTGCATGCCGAGACAAAGACCGAGATACGGCTTGCCGGCGCGTATATTTAAAGCAAGCGGCCCGAGAAGTTCAAGTTCTTTGAGGCGCTTCATCGCATCCTTGAAAGCCCCCACGCCCGGCAGAACGATCTTCGAAGCCCGTTCCAGATCGCTGGCGCGCGTGGTCACCTTTGCCTCCGCGCCGATAGCGGCGAACGCCTTGGCGACGCTGCCCAGATTGCCCATACCATAATCGATGATCGCTATCATAAGAAGCCGGTTCTAGAGCCTTCCTTTGGTGGAGGGAACGCCCTTGCCGCGCGGGTCAATGGCGACGGCTTCCCGCAATGCCCTGGCGGTCGCCTTAAAGAGCGCCTCGATCATATGGTGCGTATCTTCACCCCGGAGAAGGTCGGCATGCATATTAATACCGCTATTGGCGGTAAAGGCTTTCAGGAATTCTTTGGTGTCCTGCAGCGTATAGACCGCATCCGGGGTTCGCTTGACGCTTGAATGAAAAAAAAGGGATGGCCTGCCGCTGATATCCAGAACGACCCGCGCCGCGGCAAGCGCTTCGTCCATCGGTACGAATGAGAGCCCGTAGCGGCGGATGCCTGCTTTGTCGCCGAGAGCGGCCTTAAACGCTTCCCCCAGGCAGATCCCGACATCCTCATTGGTGTGATGAAGGTCGACATGGAGATCGCCGCGCGCCCGCACGGTGAGGT
>JBAWYO010000128.1:0-5282 GCA_037143495.1 Candidatus Omnitrophota bacterium
GCTTGATAGCAACGATCTTACTTAACAAGGAGGCATAACGGTGTCAGAGCAGCAGCCACAAGAGCAACAGCCACAGCAGCAACCAAAGCAACAGCCGCCGCAGCAGGCGCAGGCGGCACCAGCCGCAGCTCAGCAGAGCGCGCAGCAGGGTGACGGACAGAAGGTCAAGGCCAAGACTAAAAAACGTGTTTTTAAGGGGGTCACCAGCGGGATAGCCCACATACTGGCCACCTTTAATAACACCGTTATCACGATAACAGACAAGGGCGGAAATACGATCTGCTGGGCATCGACGGGTACGGCCGGTTTCAGCGGCTCAAAAAAATCAACGCCGTTCGCCGCGCAGATAGCTTCGGGAGCAGCCGCGAAAAAAGCGCTTGAGTCGGGAGTTCGCGAGGTTGAAGTATACGTGAAGGGACCGGGCTCAGGCCGTGAATCAGCCATCCGCGCGCTTCAGGCGACGGGGCTCACGATCACCGCGATCAAGGATGTGACGCCGATACCGCATAATGGCTGCAGGCCGCCGAAGAAACGCAGGGTCTAACGAAGTTTAAGGAGGAGCAATGGGAAAATATACAGGGGCCGTTTGCAGATTCTGCAGGCGCGACGGCATAAAACTCTTTTTGAAGGGGACTAAATGCACGACCGATAAGTGTCCGGTCGTTAAGCGCCCCTTTCCGCCGGGACAACATGGCAAGCTGCGGACAAAGCTTTCCGATTATGGCGTGCAGATGCGCGAAAAACAGAAAGTTAAAAGGATTTACGGCCTCTACGAGCGCCAGTTTAAATTCTATTTCCAGAAGGCTGAGCAGTCGAAAGGCGTCACCGGCGAGAAGTTGCTCCAGTTCCTCGAACGGCGGCTTGATAATGTCGTATTCCGCATGATGTTCGCGTTGACCAGGAAAGAAGGACGGCAGATGGTCACCAACGGCAACGTCTACGTCAATACCCGCAAGGTCAATAAGCCGTCATTTCTCGTGAAGGCAGGCGATACGATCACGCTCAAGCTCAAAGATAAAAGGCGCCAGATCGTTAAAGAGCTGATACAGACCTCAAAGGATAAGACGATCCCGAAATGGATCAAGACCGATCCTGAAAACCTGAAGGGCGAGATCCTTGCGATGCCTGACCGGTCAGACGTCGGTTTCCCGATAAAAGAGCAGTTGATCGTCGAGTTGTATTCGAAATAATAGAGAGCGGGCTAGTACGAGTCGGAGGGTATATAATGGGTATAAATTGGAAAAGTTTTGAAATGCCGAAGAAGCTTGAGTGCGATGAGTCGGTTTATACCGAGACCTACGGGAAGTTCATCGCCGAGCCTTTTGAGAGAGGCTACGGGCTGACGATCGGTAATTCGCTGCGCCGCGTCCTGCTCTCGTCGATCGAAGGGGCCGCGGTCACCTCGATCAAGATCGCGGGCACCCAGCACGAGTTCTCCACCATCCCCGGCGTTGTCGAGGATGTCGCACAGATCATCCTTAATATCAAGAAGCTGGTACTGCGTAGTTACACGAAGGAACCGCGCGCGATTTCGATCAAGGTCGACAAGAAGGGTGACCTGACCGGCGCCGATATTACGACCGACGAGACGGTCGAGGTTATCAACAAGGATCTGCATATCGCGACGCTGACGAAGAAAGTGGCGCTTGACATCGAACTTGAGGTCGGCAAAGGGCGCGGCTATGTGCCCGCGGAACGCAATAAGAAAGATGCTCAGGCCATCGGCTCGATACCGATCGATTCGATCTTTACGCCGGTGACGAAGGTCAATATTAACGTCGAGAATACCCGCGTCGGACAGATGACCGATTACGATAAACTGGTGATCGAGATATGGACGAACGGATCGATCGCGCCGAAAGACGCGCTGCTCTACGCATCGCACATCCTGCAGCGTCATCTCGACATCTTCGTGAATTTCGGCAAGCTTCCCGAGGAAGAGGAAGCGCCGAAGGAGACGCCGGAACAGACGGTGCTTTACGAGAAGCTCTGCCTGCCGATCTCCGAGCTCGAACTCTCGGTGCGCAGCTCCAACTGCCTTAAGGAAGCCCGCATCAAAACGCTCGGGGACCTGGTGAAGCGCTCTGAGCTTGAGATGCTGAAATACCGGAATTTCGGGAAAAAATCCCTTGCTGAGATAAACAAGATCCTTGTCGCGATGGGGCTCACGCTGGGCATGCAGTTCGATGAGGAAAAACTGAAGGAATTCACGGCTACGGTGAGAGAAAAATGAGACACGGAAAGATCAAGAGAAAGCTAAGCAGGTCAAGTTCCGAGCGTAAGGCGCTCTTCAGGAGCCTCGTTTACGCGTTAATGACGAAGCAGCGCATCGTGACGACGGTCCAAAAGGCGAAAGAGGCCCGGCGGGTCGCGGATAAGGTGATCACGATAGCCAAGAAGGGTGATATCGCCAGCCGTCGCAGGCTTTTCGCGATATTCGTTGATCGCACGCTTGTTAAGGAGCTGGTTGATGAGATAGCGCCCCGCTTTAAAAAACGCGCGGGCGGATATACGCGTATTATCCGGCTCTCACAGCGGCGCAAGGGAGACAACGCCGAAATGGCGGTCCTTGAGCTCACCGAGATGAAAGTCGTCGCTCCGGAGCCTAAGAAAGGCAAAAAGGGGCAAAAAGCGGAAGTGAAGAGCCCTAAGGCCGAGAAAGAGACGGTTCAGGAAGGCGAGATCGTCTCCGAAGGGAATGATCCGAAGCACGCTCATGACGACAAGCACACGCATCATGACGAGCAGAAGAAGCCGCACTTCGATAAGGCTTCGCAGAAGGGATTCTTCGGCGGATTACAACGTTTCTTGAAGCCGAAGCAGGGGATGTAAATTTCGCTCAGCAGAGTCTGAAAGTAAGATAAGTACATAAACGTGCCGGTTTCTGATTTCATCTGAAACCGGCACGTTTCTTTTTAGACGGATTCTTCTCGCACGCGGGTTTCGAGCGCTCTTGTTCGCAGATCTGTCTCGTGAGCCGATGAGGATTGAAACCGGTTGCGGTAGACGCCCTGTCCCGTTATCTCTTCCGTGAGGCGGGCAATTCTCTGCTGAGCCGTCGCGCGGGCCTCTTCAAACCAATCATCATGTGCGTACATTCTGAGCCTTTCAAAAATGTTCTCAAGATACCGGTCAAAGAAAGCGAGCGTCTGTACTTGATCATTCTTTTTTAATTGTTGAAGATCGCGTGCCGCCGCCGCTCTTCTTTCGAGCAGCCCGGCTATAACTGCTTCCGCCGTTGCCCCGTCGTGTATGCGCAGGCACGCATACCCTATCTGATCGTCGCATGCTGCCAGTGCGTTAGTCGCGATGTTTAGTATGTCACCGGCTATCGTGCGTGTGTCTCCTGCCAATTTCGAACGGGCGCAATTGTGAGCACGTACGAATAGTATTCGCGCGCGTTCATGTTCACCATGGCTCAATAAAACTGAACCGTCAGTAAGAAAGCCGAGCGCGCGCGCAAGAAGCTGGTCGGCGGGTTTCGCCGTCGCTCCAATAACGATCGATAATTGTACGGCAGCATCAGCGCTGCGGTGATCGACCGGTGAAAGGAGCATTGGTGACGACACGGGGACCAGTACGGTTCTGGGTGACGCGGCCGTTTGAGCAGAAATACCACCTGTCGCGCCGGGAGCGGGTGCGGCGGGTGCGGGAGTATCTGCGACTGCCTGGACCGCAGGGGTTGCATCTGGGGTGGGATGAGCAGCACTTGGAGTTTGATCGACAACCTCTGGTGTTGCTCTATGAGCAGGGGCGGGAGATTCAAGTGTGCGTGCTTGGCGTTTCGGTCGTTCCCGCGCGACTCTCACAGGAGTTGCCGGTTCTTTACTTTTTTTGTCGACGGGCGCCGTCGCGGCAGGTGCCGTCTTTTCGGCGTTTCGAAACTTTGCTCTTCGTAGCCGCGTGTTCTTGAACCTGCGTTCCATTGCAGGTTTCAGGTCAGGATGTGTTTCTGTGAAGCGGCTTCGTATACCATTGGCGTCCCCCGCCTGCCATGCCTGATGTTGAGCGCGGAGTATGGTGGAGAGCAGGAAGGAGTGCTTACCGCTGGTGTGCCGGTAATGAGCGGGGAAGAGCGGGTATAAGTCACTGCTCAGCGCTATTCTCTCATTGAGATATCCGGGGATGACGAGCTGCGCATGCGGATGAGAAACGGCGGAGGATGCTGTATGCAGGATCATGATCGCATGCTCCTGCAAATAGGTGAGGGTCACGTCAGGGTCGATGGCAGCAGCAATTTTAGCGAGCCCGGAATAGCTTGAAGCACGGGTTTTATTTCCCCCGATATGAAAATTCCCGCTGATGCCTATCGGTACGATCGTTACTCCCCATTGCGCCTCGAAGAGCCGGTCGACAGAGATAGTTCCTTGGGCGCCGATGTCCTCCATCTGTCCGTCGGTGGTAAGTTTGATCCAGAGCGGCAGACGCGATAACTCGACAACATTGTTCGTATCGGTAGACATCGTACCCGGCTGGTGACGAGGGCGGGAAAAAAAGAATATCTCCAGTCGATCAGGGTTTGAAGTTGATCTTTTTAAGGTGATGAGCAGCCCTTCGCCGGTGCGAAGAATTTTTGGCAGCGTTGACCAGAAGCCATTTGACCAGCCGAGTACTTTCGCCTCTCCAATCTGGACCGCGTTACGCCCACGGTAAACAAAAGCATCGACTGAACCTCCCAGAGTATTTTTGAGAAGCGACGCGATCGCGATTCTCTCGCGATGGGGTATTGTCTCTGAAATGGTAACGATCTCAGACCAGTTTTTACCGATGACCGGTATCCGGGAAGCCTCGATGCGGGCGAGTAAGGGCTGGCGGACTTCATCAGTAGCCAGCCGTGTTGAGGATGTTTCGGCAAGCCCCGCGAGCGTCAGGAGCTCAGGAAAGGAGTCATGGTGGCTTCTGTAGTAGGTTGTGAAGATATCGACAACGCGCGATGTCGACAGATCAAGAAGTTCGCCGGCTGCGGTAAGCGCATACGGTACCCTGCCAAGCCTAGCGATCTCTTCCACGCGAGCGGCACGACACGTTACGTTAGTGCCGGCTGGCCGGTAATAAAGATGGCCGATCACCGCAGGTTTTCCCTGAAGACTTTTTACGTTCAGCGTCAATTCGATGTAGGGCATCTCTTCGGTTGCTCCGTCAGGTTCCGCTCTCAAAAGGTTTGCGGCGCGACGTAATTGAGGAATGTTTTCGATCCCGATGCGCGGTTCTCCGACAAATGCCCGCGCGGTCAGGCGCTTGGGGGCTTTTTTTCCAAAGAGCTCATCGGCGATATCCTGGAT
>JBAWYO010000129.1:0-5230 GCA_037143495.1 Candidatus Omnitrophota bacterium
CAAGTATGCCCTCCTTGACGAAGATAGAGGAGGGCTCGTAGAACTCCGGGGTGTCCAGCCGGGCGAATTCTTTGAAGGGCAGCGCTTCTTTAAGTTGTGTGGCTGCCTTGATCGCGACCTCGCCCATGCCGGGCCAGGCGCAGATAAGTATCGGTGATTTCAAACGCGGTGAAGCGGTAGTCTTGATCATGAGGTCTCCTTACGTAATAGGGGATATTATACACCTTGCGTCTTGGACGTCAAGGGGTATCGCACGTTTTAATCACGTACGAATTTCCATAATTTTATAGGGAATATAAATGTATTGTTCTATATACGTAATAAAAAGTGTTAGTTATTAAAAAGTTATTTTATTTCTTTGCAATGGATTTCAACATGTGATAAAATTTTTACAATCGGTCTATTTTGCAGGTATGAATTTGTGCTATTAGCCATAACCATAAATGGAGAATCTATGAAAAAAATAATCAATCTCTGTGTAGTCGCAGCGCTGATTCTGCAAAGTCCGGCTTACGCACGACAATGTCAAAAAGATGCTTTACGCCCTGCTTCGCTGGGAGAAAACACCGGAGTCACAAAAAACTGGCTTCGCGAACCATATGTTCTCGGAAAAGGTTCCAGCGCTCTGACATTCAGGGGGAGGACCTGCGCACAACCGATGGAGAGAGGGCGAGCCATAAATGGAGTTATGGGGGAGCAGGCGATCGAGCCTTATGTCGCGCTGGCAACGTTAAAAAAGTATGATTATATCGAAATCGAGGCAGCGGGCATAGGACCGGACAGATCACGGTGGGCACAGATACGGGCAGGGCAGGAGTATGGAGCGCACCTCAGGGAAGCTGTCAGGCGCATAAAAGAGGCGGATCCGGAGGTGATCGTCGGTCTTCAGCCCAACCATCCCGGCGCGATCGCGGATAAAAGGTTCAGCCAATTGTGGCGCACCTATGAGCCTCAGCCCGGCGACCAGGGGTTCGGCGATACCTATAAGCTTCTGACAGATGCAGACGTAAACGAGATCATAAACGATTGGGTCGAGTGCGCGGTGGATGCGCATGAAGCGGGTATCGATGTTTTTGATGTCAAATGCTGCCATGGCTATCTCCTTGGCCAGTTTTTGCGTCCCGCGAATGTTGACCGGCCGGGGTGGTCATATGGCGGCAATTTTGATAATCGCACAAAAATCGTGCGTGAGATCATTGAGCGCATTCGCGCGCGCATACCTGATCAGAAGTTTAAGATAATGGTGCGGATATCGATGGTTGAGGGCGAAGAGATCCGCGGCGGGATCGGGAGCGAAGGAGCCAATAGCAGGACCATCGATACCAGTTACGCGGAAATGCGGGATTTTGTTACCCTTTGCGCCTCGGCCGGCGCTTCTATAATTAATGTCAGTGCCGGTATTCCGGTAAGTAACGCGGGCCGGTTGGTTCGTCCTGCGGACTGGCCGGCAGGCGTCGGGCACGACGGCGAAAACCTCTGCGAATATCATTTTATGGCCTTCGCGAAGCGTGTCCGTGACGAGCTGACGCGGCAGGGGCGCACAGATGTAGCGGTTATGGGGAGCGGTTTGAGCGTTTTCGGAGATCAAGCCGATTTTATTGCCAATAAGGCGCTTGAACTGGGTATCTTTGATCTCGCGGGGTGGGGCCGGCAGACGCTCGCGGAACCCGAAACCTGTGTCCATTGTAGGGGGATTCCCGGATGCGCGAATTTAATGTCGATACGTAACGCGCCGGTTGGTTGCGCTATGTTTGATGCAGAGGCCACGTTGTTGAACACGGTCGAAAAAAGAGCCCAAGCTGCGGCGCTCCGTTGCACCTTCCCGGCTTTTTTAGAAAGTATCGACCAGGAGACCGCCGGGATCCCCGGACTTACGGCAGATACTGAAGACGGCAGGCGGGAGCGGACTTTTATCGCGCGCTATATCGTCCTCGGATATTTAGAAGCTGTTAAACAAACGGTGTCTGAGACCGTTGCGCTTATTCCTTATTCCTGGCGTACGTTTAATTTCGAGAGTTCTCAATTTCTTGCGTTAGAGCAACGTTTACGAGCTTTGAGGGATGCAAGTTCTTTACTGGCAGGGCGCGAAGATTTTAAGGGGTTGGATGTTTTTGCTTCGATGGTATCAGCTGAAATCAACGAATTGCTCGTGAGAATTGAGGCGTGCAGAGCCGCACCGCGAGGTGATCTGAAATTTGCGATCGCGTTTCAACGATTTCAGGATTCATTGATCGGTCTGCAGACCCCGGTTGATGCCGTTTCAACATGGATCAAGCTTCCGCAACTGGATCCGGCGATTCTCTTCGGCGCCGTCGCGGACCTTATGCGGACGCGTTTCGGGGCCGCAGCCGCCCAGGGGATTTAAAAAGATGCTATCGTGGCGCTAGCATTTTTGACAGGATAATTTTTACGAACATGAAACGCACAAAAGCAATGAATGGTTTGAGTCGGAGAGCAAGCTATTTATTAGGCATAGCATTTTTTTGCTTATGCGTCAGTTTCTGTTCCATTTCGCATGCCGCATATGATGGTCGCTGCCTTAGGCAACAATCTTTTTTGAATCGGGAGCAGCATCGCATCTATGCCATCAGAAGTAACGGCTTGAATTTAACCTATATGGTTGATTTTCCTCCCCCGTCATTTACCGGCAAGCGTCCCGTAGTTTATCTTATGCATGGCCAGGGCGGATATAGTACTGAGGAGCACATTGAGGCGTATAAGCAGGCATTTTTAGAATCTTTAGGTTGCGTGGTGGTCAGGATCGATTGCACCAACAATGGCAGAGGAGATGATCAGCGCGGATGTAATAAAAGTGAAGGCTCGCTTGCCGACTTTTCGATCGAGGGGATGCTTCGCAATCTGCGGGATGTTGTTGCCGATACGCAAAAGACGATTGCGGAGCGTGCCGATTTTTCACAGGTGATCATGGCCGGGCACAGCTACGGCGGTATGTGCGCGCGGACAGCTACTGAGTATGCATATGCAAATACCGGCGACGATATATTAAGAAAGCTTGGTGTAATAGCGCTTGTTGATCTCTCAGGGGTTATTTCTGTACCGGGGACTACCAAGGGCCTTATAGCGAGAGCATTGGGCGCAGCAAAAGACAATATGATCGGCGGCGAAACCACCGTGAATCGCGCCTATGGAAAATGGAGCAGAGAGGGCCAAAGCTTTGGCATGACGTTCAAGGGGTCTGATGGCCAGAGGTTTTATTCTCAGGGGTGGGAAGGTTATAACGCCGTAAATCACTTGCGGAATATACCGCCGAAGGTGGCGGTCGTTTTTCAGATCGGCAATCCAGCCAAGGAACCGGTGATCTGGTGCGCGGGGTTACCGGAAGCAGATGCGGTCAGAAAATTCATTGCTGCGGTCAGGGAGAGAAAGAGCGGCGCAGTTTTTGAATCATATGATACGCCGCATCAATATACGCAAGACGTATTACCACAGATGACTGCCGATATGA
Source organism: Candidatus Omnitrophota bacterium (assembly GCA_037143495.1). Taxonomy (GTDB): domain Bacteria; phylum Omnitrophota; class Gorgyraeia; order JABMQH01; family JABMQH01; genus JBAWYO01. The sequence goes on from JBAWYO010000129.1 coordinate 3,467, forward strand.
TAGCGGCGCTGCGGCCTCTCTTCGCGCCTGCCGTCACGGTTCCCGCACGGTCGCCCGCCGCCGCATTCATTTAGCGGATAGCGCAGCAGGTACGTTGAACAGGTGACACTCACCAAAGGTGACAGTCACCTTTTCTCTTCACGGAAAAGTGAATATTCCCGTATGCAATTTTTCTTTCCGGATGCTATAATGAAGCATCCTTGGAGGAATCATCACCCATGAAAACGGGAACCAGAAAATTCTTAATTACGGTTGTAGTTATTGCAGTCTTGGCTCTGACGCATCTGGTCTGGATGCCGCTCTTCGCCAAGTTTCTGATCGTGAAGGATGAAATCAAAAAAGCCGATTGCATTGTCATGTTATGCGGCGACCTGAAGTTCGATCGTGAAAAAAAAGCTATTGAGCTTTATCACGCGGGTACCGCGGCGCACATTATCCGTATCTTAGAACGTGATAATACTACGTTCACCATGATCGCAAAGCTGCTCAATTCCGGGGTAACCCAGCGTGAGGCCTATGCAAATTATTTCGGGTGGAACGGCGTTAAGCCGGAGGGCATTATTCTCGGCGATGCGGTCGCGACGAGTACCTTTGATGAGTTACGCGCGGCTCGAGGCGTTATGGCCGACAAGAAGTATAGGTCGCTGATCCTGGTTACGAGTGACTATCATATGCGCAGGGCCCTGATGACCGCGCGGTGGGTCTTCCGGGGGACGGGAGTTGCTCTTTACCACGCGAGTGCCCGGGGAGAGCTCTTCCATCCCGACCGCTGGTGGTGTTATGAGGATGATATCCGCCCGGTAGTTTTTGAATATCTCTCGATGGTTTTTTATCTGGTCTATCATTTCGCGCTGGGTCGTTGACCGAGGGAACGTATGCCGAACGCAAAAATAATCTGCACACTGGGACCCGCCTCAGAAAAATCAGGAACACTCCTTAAGATGATGCGCGCGGGGATGGATGTCGTGCGCCTTAATTTTTCCCACGGCACTCACGCCGAGCATTTGGCCAGGATCCGTCTCGTACGAGAGCTCAATAAAAAATATCACCGTCATGTACGCGTCCTGGGGGACCTTGAAGGCTACCGCATACGTATCGGCAGGCTTGCGGGCGGTATACCGATCCCCGTTAGCAGGGGGCAGGTCGTGCGGTTGGTCAGGGGCGATGCGGCGGGGGAAGGCGACCGGATACCATTCGATTATGAAGGGCCGCTGTCGGCGATCAAAAAAGGGCAGCGTATCTATATCGATGACGGGACGATCACTCTGGTAGCCGATGGCGTCGCGAAGAACTCTCTGAGGGCGCGGGTACTTATTCCCGGCTCGATCAAGGAGCGTAAGGGCGTCAATATGCCCGGCTTGCGCCTGGACTTTAAAGGGGTGACGGCACAGGATGAATCAGACCTGCGGTTTTGCGTTCAAGAGAAGGTCGACTTTATCGCGCAATCTTTCGTCAGAACGCGCGAGGATATCCTTATTTTAAAGAAAAAGCTGGGCTCAGATCGCGCGGGCTGCCGCTGTATCGCGAAGATCGAAAACCCTGATGGCATCAGGAATATCGATGAGATCATTAAAGTCTCTGACGGTATCATGATCGCCAGGGGGGATATGGGCATTTCGATACCGATCTATCAGGTCCCGATGGTCCAGAAGATGATCATTAAGAAATGCAACCGCGCGGGAAAGTTCGTGATCACCGCGACGCAGATGCTTGAGAGCATGACCGCCAGCCGCATACCGACCCGCGCCGAGGTCTCTGATGTGG
>JBAWYO010000130.1:0-5210 GCA_037143495.1 Candidatus Omnitrophota bacterium
GGGCCATCAGCGTCTTTTTTGCGGTTGATTCGCTTACCGGAGTCGATGAGGCCACACGCGCGCGCCTGACCGCGGCTCATGAGTCGATCAGGGCGGCTATTCTCGCCGCTCAGGATGAGCAGGATCTGGTTGCGGCGGTGCGTCCCGTTGTTTTCGCGCTCGCGCGCACGGTCGGCGCCCGGCGGCAGCGGTACGGACAGGTCGAGGGCGCGGCCGCGCTCACTGACGGCAGGAAGCTTGTCAAATTTCCCACCGGTGAAGGTAAGACCGACCTGATCGGGCTCGCGGCATCGCTTGAAGCGCTGACGGGGCAGGTCCATGTCCATGTGCGTTCACGGGAGGTTGCGGTTAATAACGCGAGCCGCATGGCGCCGCTCTACGGCGCTCTCGGTCTTACGGTCGGTATCCTCTCCCGGGAGAAACCCGGTTTTATGAGGATCAACGCGCAGGGCGAAGCGGTCTTTGAAGAGGCCCGTATTGAGGACGTGCTTGCCAGAAGTCAAGTTCTCTACGGGCAGACCGAAGACTATCACTTTGAATATCTGATCGACACGAGCGCGGGACCCTTTTCGGCGAATGGACGGACCGCGCCAATTCTTAATCTGGCTGCCTCTTCCGCGATCGTCGATGAAGCTGATGAGGCGTTGCTGACGCGCACGCCGAAGATCATGTCCGCACCGGGCGTTGACGATATTTCGCGCGAAATGAAAGCGGTTAACGATGTCATGACGGAGATGGTGAAGGCGCAGGAAACATCAGGCGCCGAAACGTATTACACGGTTACCAGGGACGCCAGCGGAGCGCGGGCGCAGTTTACCGATGCCGGGTATAGAGCGGTCGAGCGGGCGCTGACGGAAAAAGGATTCCCGGCGCGCGGGCTCTTCAGAAAAGAAAGTCCGCTGCGCACGATGGCGGAACAATCCCTGACGGCGCATGCGGCGATGGAACGGGGGAGGACGTATATTGTCAGCGCTGAACTCTCGCAAGCCGCTGAGGCGCTCTCGGTGCCGGAGGCGTTCCTGCTTGCGCAGCTTTCTGCTCAGGGCACGATTACCGGAGCAACTGCCGAAGAGCAGCGCGCGGCTTTCCAAAATGTTGATATTGAAACGATCGTTGGCGCTATAGATAAGCTCGGTATACCCGCTGAGCACTGGCAGAAGGTCAATCGGGAAGAAGCCCTGCGCAAACTGCGGCAGGCAGGGGCGGTCGTTATTGTCGGAGAGACGGGCTACCGCCAGACCGGGAGTCGCTGGGAAGCGTATCTGCACGAGGCGGTTGAGGCCAAAGAAGGACTGGCGATAGGCATGCCTGGTCAGACGCTCTCCAGTATCGATACGCCGCGTTTTTTCAGTCTTTATCATCGCATAGGAGCAACGACCGCGACCCCCGGCGATGCCGAGACGCGTCACGGTCTTTACGGAGCTTATTATGGTCTGTCGGTCTATAACGTCGGGCGTAATACGCCGACCCTTCTCGATGAGAGCAGGGTACAGCGGAGGGTCTTCAGGACGACGATCGCTAAGGCAGCTTCCCTGGTCGATGAGATACTGACCCGGCACGAGCGCGGCCAGCCGGTACTGGCGGGCGGACCGATCGATGTCTCTTTTGCTGAAGCTTTCGCCTCACTCTTTAATAACGCGATCTCCGCTCAGGAGTGGGCAGCCTTCGCGAGCCGGGGCTATCCGGCCCGGATGCCTGTCGACGAAATCGCTCATCACCTAGGATGCACGCCGGTTGAGGTGCGTGCCCTGATTCAGAAGATACGCGAGCGCGGCGCGCCGGCGGTGCGCGTTCTTGACGCCAGCACCCAGAGCCAGCGCGATGTGATCGCCACGACGGCGGGCGAGCGCGGCGCGATAACGGTCGCGACCAATATCGCCGGCCGCGAAATGGATATTTCTCTCGGCGCCGGGGTTAAGGAACTTGGCGGCCTCCATGTTGCCAGCGCTTCGATGAGCGATTCGGTCAGGCTCGACACACAGGTTCTCGGCAGAAGCGCTCGGCAGGGGAACCCGGGGAGCGCTTCCATCGCAGTTTCATTACAGGATACCTTTCTACGCGAATGCGCCTCGCCCGAGCAGATAACTTTTATGGATCGCCAGCTCGCCGCGGCCGACGATCTTGAAGCGCAGGCCATGGGTCGCATTTCCGCAGAGCGCCAGCGGGAGCTCTTAGCGAAGGCGGAGAGCGCCAGGGCGGGCGTCGTACGGATGGTGCGCGCGATCCAGGAAGCCGCGGACAGCAGGACGGTCGAGACGAGAGTTGCTGAAGCCCGCCGCGATCACGTTTTTGCCGCCCAGCAGCAGTTTGTTGATGATCTGCGTGAGGCGCTCTCCCGCGGATCCGCGGTGCTGCCGGTCCTCGGTGATGCGAAGACGGCCGGCGTGACGGATGCCGACCGGGTACTGAGCATCGGATTCGACCCGAATATCATGGTCAGCCGGCTTGTCGCCGGATTGGTTTCTTCAGCATCAATGACGAGAGAGCAGGCGCTCTTTACGGCCCGTAATATCCTGATGCAGGCGATCGATAAACATAAAGCAGGCTACGGGAGCGAGACCAAGCAACAGGCTCTTGCTATTGCGCAGATCGATTATAAGAGCGAAAGTCTCTTTTTTGATAAATATACGGTAGGGTTGCGTGACGCTTTTACCCATTTCTTCCGCGAGGTTATGGCTGAGGCGACCACGCTGGCAGGTGCGGCAGCGCAGCAGAAGGATGCGTATACTAAGGAATGCGCGCGGCAGGCTCTGCAGACTAAGGCTCTCGAGGCCGCTCCCGCGCAAGCAGCGGCGGTGGCGGCAGCTTCACGCGCGCGCGATGCCCAGATGCGCGGGGACCGGCTTACCATAGAGGCGGGGATCAGGCATGCGTTGATGAACGAAGGGGGAATGGGGATTATCATCCCCGGCGCCCGTTCCCGCGCGCGCGCGGTGCGCGCGATAGCATTTACGCTGGCGGATAATCCGGCGCTCTGCAATCGTTATTACGATACCGCGACAGGCCACTTCGACCGGTTGACCTTCAGTCTCGATATGTTCCTCCTGCAGGAAAATCTTCAACCGTTCTGTCTTGATATTCCCGGAGCTAATCCTTGCGGGTATGCGCTGACGCTTCTGGGGAACGCTGAGATCCTTGCGACCGCGATCGGGCAGAAGTGGGTCGAGATCGACGCGGCCGGTACGCTGCAGATTAATAACGGCGAACTCCTTGTTAAGGCTTTGAGAGGCGGTTTTGCCCAGGATGTTAAAAATATACAGGATATTAATTTAATTCATGAAGCAATAGCGGCGGTAACTGCCGGAGCGCCTTCCCGCATAAATATAGAGAGCGCCCTGGAGGGCGGTATTCAGGCGGCACCGGTCAGCGCGGGAGTCTTCAAAGTTGCCGTTTCGCCTTTTAAGGCTGACCGGTCGAAAGAGCCCCGGGTACTGATCGTCCGCGTGCGGGCAGACCCGGCAAATCCCGGGAGCGTCCAGCAGTATCTGCGCGCGCAGGAAGCCGATCTGACGGCGCTGGTTGAGCGCGTAGCTCTTGACGCGACGCCGGTCGATCAGGTCGTGATCCTGGCCGATGCCGGTATCGCTGGGCAGGATGCGAAAGCGCTGGGTCGTATCCAGGCTTTATATAGTCGCATATCCGCCGCGGGTAACGTCGCGATCAGGAAATACGATGAGAAGACCGGGAGCGCGACTGAATATTCCGCTCAAGAACTGGCATCATTCACGGAGAATGCCTGGGACCGGATGATGGCGGGCGCGATGAGCGTTGCGGGCATCGTCCAGGAGGCTGCCGCTGGTGTTGGTGAGCGTGCCGGAGCCGCCGCCGCTGCCGTAAAAACCTACGGCCCCCGCGTCGGGCAAAAAATTCTGACGCCTAAGGGTGCCGGTTATGCTGCCTATGCCGCGACAACGCTCTTCGGTGCCGTTATGGCTTCTGCGGCGACGCCCTCAAGCCCGGCACAGCGCGAGATCAACGCCCTGCGTGAAGATTTGCGCAGCGGCAGGGTCGCGCTCTCAGTTGTTGATTATTGCGCGCGGATGAACGCATTGCTTGAAAAAGTTATTGCCGAACAGCGGGCGATCATGGAGCCGCTTCAGACGATCAAGGCTCCTTCTCTGCAGTCCCGGAAGACGCTCGAAAACTGTTCCCGCGAGATCGAGCGCGCCCGACAGCAGATAGCGGATAATGATCAGACGCTTCAGCGGGCCAACCGTAGAGAGGTTATTGTCAACAAGGAGATTCCCGCGGTGGTAGAGCGCTTGAGCGGCTTACAGGCAGATCTGCGGGCGAAAAAGATCACGGTCCAACAATTCAAAACGCAGGGCGACGCGGTCATAGCCGAGTATCGCGCGCTCCTTGAGGAGGCGGCCTCGCTGGCTCCCGTGGGCGGCGAAGAACTCAAAAAAGGTATTGAAGGTGAGGTCGCGCGGGTGCAGGAATCGATGGCGCGTTCGGCAAAAGAGATACAGATTCGCGCGTCGGCAGCGACGCTCAAGCCGTCCGATGTCGCTTCAGCGCGCTCGCCGTTCATCCTGACCGCCGCTCCTGTTGCTGGTCAGGCCGGTCAGCAGAAGCCCTTTGATCTTATGAGCGCGGGTACGGCGATCGGTGAGGGGTTGAATGTGCTTGACGAGGCCGACAAACAGGGGAAAACGCCAACCCTTGCCGATCTGCAGAGTATTGATACGGCCTTAAAACCGCTCAGAGCACATTTAGATGATCTTGCGCAGAAAAAAGCGCTTTCTAAAGCATGGCAAGATTGGCACGTGAAGGTGGAGCAAAAACTCCGCTCGCTACTGTGGGCACGGGGGAAGCTGGTAGCTGAGAGCCTGAAGACCTCGGCGAACGCGAAGCGCCGATCGGATCTCGTAACATTTAATGCTCTGCTGGATATTGAATTCTCATTGAAGAGTAACGCTCCGGAGAGACAGGCAAGTATTGAGCGACAACAAAAGCAGATGGGAGAGGCGATCGCGGCATTTGATGCGGCATTGGCTGCGCAGCAACCGGCCGCCGCGGCACAACCGGCGCCCGCGCCCGGCCAAAGCGCGCCTGCCGCGCAGCAACCGGCCGCCGCGAGAAGAGAACCGGTTTCCGTTCGCGTACCCGCCGGCTCAAAAGCCGAACAGCTCAGAAATGTCAATCTTGAGGCGACGAAAAACAACCGGATCGCCAGCGTCTATGTTTATGATTTCTGGAATATTACC
>JBAWYO010000131.1:0-5182 GCA_037143495.1 Candidatus Omnitrophota bacterium
GGGCAGTGCTGAACGAGAAATTCTCGCCCGCGAGGCGCGATATTGTGATCATCTCTGCTCCCAGTAGTTTTGTCGCGGTCATATGGGTGTCGATAGTTATGGTTGATGACGGGTCAGCAGGACGCATCGGGAACCTAAGCGCGAGGTCAGCCGATGTGGGGTTGTTTACTCTCGCGACGCCTTGGTCGAGCGCATCAGTAATAGTGATATACCCGGATGCATCGCCCAGATAGGTGACCGACCCATCTGTTCCTATCGCAAATAAGGCGAACCAATGCTGAGAGTAGTATTGCTGAAATAAATAGTTGGTATGGATCGCAAGGACCGAGACGGTTGGTGATGCGGCCCTTACCGTAGAAGCGCTGAAGGAAGCGTCATTAACAACCGTTGCGTCGTAAGCTGCGCGCTGCGTGCCGTATAGCGCTCGAGGCGTTAAAACATAACCATTTGTCGGCGCGCTGCTTGAAAAAGTAAAGTTTACACCATTTTTGGTTATAGTGGTCACGCCGTCTGGCAGTGTAACCGTTGGCGCGCGCAGCTGGGTTCTATTGGCGAGGTTCTCCATCGTCGGGTTATTCGCTGCCTTGACCGCCTGGCTTAGATTGAGATTTCCCTGTGAATAGACGCTGCCATCCAGTAAAATGATAAATGAAGAATAAAAATAGTTGGAGTCTTGACCAGACCCCTTCATCGTCTGGCCCGTGTAGATTGATATGACCGTCGAACCGTTCGGCAATTGCGTGACGCAGGTGTTATCGAGTACCAATCCTTCGACCTGTGCAGCCTGATACACCCTACCCTGATTGATGGGGAAGGTGAAGGGAGCATTACCGGTCGGAGTTGAAAGGGTGAGATTCCCCCCATTCTTTGTAAGGTGAGTAAAGTAACCGGTAATAGGGACCGTCGAGACAGTTGCCTCACCCTCGGCCCGCGCTACCTGGTCTCGCGCCAGCGCATCGATCGTCTCGTCCAGCGGCGTGATCGATGTATCCGTAATCGCATATGCTTTATCGCCCAGGACGGCATAAGCGGTTTGGTCTTGGGGTATTCGCGCATTTGTATTTGTGGAAATGTGGTACGGAACTGCGGCAGGTGTTCCAACCTCGACTAACTCACCGGTTTGATGGTCCGGCATAAATACGTCTAAACCGGCTGCACCTGAGAGCAATGGCCTAAGTTCCAGTGTCTGAAATGGTTCATCGGTTGCAAGGCGTGAGTGGGCACCTCTTGAACCACCATGTCCGCGTGGCCAATTACGTAGACGATGTCCCGAATATAAAGTGCTTCCATTGCCTCGTCGTCTGCCTTGTTTATCCAGAAGAGATGTAACGGTGTTTTTATGAATCGTAAAAGTAGCGCCCATTGCGGTATCAGTATCAATGTGAACTATATAGTTACCGGTTTCACGGTCAAATGCGATAGAGGTTAATTCTAAGTAAGGGACTCCTTCGTACACGCCAGAAGTGCGCTCCACAGGCCTAAGGTGCAGGTCGGGAAGTGCTTTCTTCAATTGTTCTGCAAACCAAGCCGGATCGATAGGGCTGCCATCTTTATTTTTTGGTATGGAGGCGAGCGCTTGTGTTATACGGTTGAGTATGATTTGCGCGGGGCGCTCACCGGCGGCTGCTGCACGTAGATACCGCGTAAGATCAGCGGTAATGGTAATATGGTCCGCGGTTCTTTGACCGGAACCGGCAGCCTGAGCCACAGGGCAGAACCCCGCGCTAAAGCCGCCTATAATAAGGAAGAGTGAGATGGGCGTTACAAAGAGCGATGCGATCACTTTCCGTGGACTTTTCATTAGAAGGCCTCCCAGGTTTTAGTACAGTAAGCTTTTATTCTTTAAAAATCTCTATATGTGCAAGGGAAGAAAAATCCCCCGTCCCATTAACGGGGGAGCTCTCTACTATAAAGTATACCATAGCGATCAAAAAAAACAATAGGCACATTTCTTGCTTTTTTAATTCCTAATGAAATCTTCTTATCTCTGCAGCCACCGTATGATCGAAGCAGCTGCGCCTTTTGCCGCACCGGCAGGTAGAAGGGAGGTGGCAGCCCGGGCGAGAGCTTCTTTCATCACCTCGTATCTTTTCGGGTCCTCGAGGAGATCGATCACGTCGGCGGCTATCAGGTCTGCTCGCGCCCGGGATTGGATGAATTCGGGGGCGATCTCTTTACCGGCGACGATATTTGCCAACCCGATGTTTTTAAGGCGCAGGAGCGGCCGCGCGATAAGGTATTCCAGCCACGGGAGGCGGTATATGATCGCCATCGGCTTGCCCATGATCGCGGTCTCGAGCGTTATCGTGCCGGATATGGTGATCACGAAGTCGGCGGCGTTGAGTACGTTGTAGGTATCATTTTCAACAACCGTTACCGGCAGGTCGAGCGATTCAATAGCCTGACGGTAGATCGCGACGTTCAATGCCGGGCTCTTCGAGATCAGGAAATAGGATTCCGGAAAGCGCTGATAGATGAGCGCGGCCGCCTCAAGCATAATCGGCAGGTGTCGTTTAACGAGCCCCTTGCGCGAGCCGGGCATTAGCGCGACGATCCGGTTCTCCGGTGACGGCCATTCGCCCCGGGGCTGCGGAACTTTCAAGAATTCGGCCCTGGTCAAACTGGGCTTGACAATGTCCAAGAGCGGATGGCCGAAGAACTCGACAGGCATACCTTCTTTTTTATACAGATCTTCTTCGAACCTGAAGATGACGATCATCTTGTCGATATATTTCTTAAGGAGTCGTATCCTGCCTTTGCGCCAGGCCCAGACCTGGGGGCCGATGTAATAGACGATCGGGACGCCGAGCGCTTTCGCCTTTTTCGCGAAACGCAGGTTAAAGTCCGGGTAGTCGATCAGAATGAGCAGATCGGGTCGTTCGGCGCTGATCTCGCTAAGAAGGGTCCGCTGTATTTTTATGAGCCGCGCGAGATTTTTGATCACGTCGAAGAGTCCGGTGACGGCGAGGTCCCGCAGGTCGAAGACCAGACGCGCGCCCGCTGCGCGCATGCGTTCTCCTCCGGTCCCGAAGACGTCAATATCGGGAGAGAGGTTCTTTAAAGCAAGGATCAGGTTGGAGCCGTGCAGGTCGCCGGAGGGTTCCCCGGCGATCATCATGATCTTTTTCATAGCGTGGCGGCGAACGTGCGAATCCTTTCCTCGATAGCGAGCGCTGCGGCGAGCGCGTCACGCCCTTCGGTGCCGGAGACGAGCGGGCGCTCCCCGGTACGTACGCACTGGAGGAATGAGGAGAGTTCGAGTTTGAGCGGTTCTTCTTTTTTCCTGATCCGTATCCGCTCGCCAGTTATCTTACCGTCGATCTTGCGGTAGATCGAGCAGGCGCTCTTGAAATAATCGAGCGATATGTACGCGTCCCGCTGAAAGACGCGTATTTTGCGCATCGTCTTATCGGTGATACGGCTCGCAGTCAGGTTGCAGGTGACATTATTCTCGAATTTGAGGCGGACGTTCGCGATATCCTCGCGCTCCGTCAGGACCGGAGCGCCGACCGCTTCGATATCGACGACGCGGCTCTTGACGAGGCCGAGGATGATGTCGATATCGTGGATCATCAGGTCAAGGACGACGCCGATGTCAGTTGAGCGCGATTTGAAGGGGCCGAGGCGGTGGCATTCGATGAAGATCGGCCGCTGGATGACCTTTGAGGCGGCGATGAAGCCGGCGTTAAAACGCTCGACGTGGCCGACTTGCAGGATCAGCCCCTTTTTCGCCGCGGTCGAGAGGAGCTCATCCGCTTCCGCGATCGTGGTCGATATCGGTTTTTCGATCAGGAGATGGATGCCCTTTTCCAGCAGCGGGAGCGCTACCGTGTGGTGCAGGTTGGTCGGCACCGCGACGCTTGCCGCGTCGATCTTACCGATAAGTTGCCGGTAGTCCGTAAAAAAGGCCGTATGATATTCTTTTGCTGTTTTGCGGGCACGCGATTCGTCGATATCGCAGACGCCGACGAGTTCAACGCCCTCAAGTTGCGAATAGATCCGTGCGTGTATCGAACCCAGATGTCCTGTCCCAATGACGGCAACGCGTATGGTATCCATAGCTCGAATTATAACATCGCTCCCGGGGGCGGGCAAGGACTATTACGGCTCCGGAAGCGATGGACCACCGATGGTAGCGGGTGCATAAATTGCTCGATGACAAAAAGAGACGCTCCATGGTATGCTTACATGAGTGTGGTGAGCACAAGAGGGGATGCATGAAAGAATCGTATGAGCCGATCAGGTCCAGCCTGGAAGGGCGAATCGTATATACGTTAGAAGATACCGATGCGCGCGGGAGCTCTTCTTTGTCCGTCTGTGAACAGGGCGGGATCGTTACCGGGTTTATCGTTAATGGCAACCAGATCCTCTCGCAGGACGGCCTGAGGCGGGGCATACCGGTGATGTTCCCCTGGGCGGGTCCCGCGCCGCTTCGTTTTTCCATCGACGGGAGGCCGGTCGATATAACGTCCCTGAAGACGGACTCGACCGATAAGGGTGCAACGTATAATCACGGTGTCTTAAGAAATCGCGTCTGCGCGGTGGAAGGGGCGCCTTATAAGGATGCCGCGGGACTACACTTTTCTCTTTCCTGGTCTACCGGAGAGGTTCCTGCCGTCGCTGAAATTTTCGGTTTAATGAAACTGGTTATCCGGTATACCTTGAGCGGGACCACACTCACCCTTGATGAAGAGGTGAGCGGCAAGGGGTTCTTTACGTTGTGGAACCATCCCTGGTTCGCGACTGCGGCGAGAGATGCCTGGATGTTGGCGATCCCCGCGCGGTCGCATGCCGTTGCCGAAGAAGGCCTTCTTACCGCGAAAAAAGAGCGCGTCGCCGGTTCTTCTTTCGATTTCGGAACATTAACGTCTTTGCGCGGCGTTGATCTCGACGTGGTTTTTACCGACCTCGCGAAAGACGTCGGCGGGTGGGCAACGGCATATTTGTATTCTCCGGCAGACGGGACGTTATTGACGATGCGTTGCAAAGGGTTTGAGTGTATGGTGGCATATGCCCCCCAGCGCGCGGGACGAACGGATATCGTCTGCGTTGAAAGCGCGACAACGCCGGGGATCGTCGCGGGCCGCGTGGCTGTTGACCCGGAGCATCCGTGGAAGGGGTCAACGCAGATTATCGTGGAAAAAATGAAGCAGAAGAAAGTGGGGGAGCAGCTACACTATTG
>JBAWYO010000132.1:0-5179 GCA_037143495.1 Candidatus Omnitrophota bacterium
CTTCAGCTTGATCTGCTTATAGGCTTCGAAACCATTAAGGACCGGCATCATCATGTCGAGGACGATCAGGTCAGGATGTTCTTTACTGGCAAGCTCGAGACCCTGCGCGCCGTTTTCCGCCATAATAACCTCGTACCCTGACCCTTTAAGCCGGTACGCGAGCGCGTCACGCATATCTTTCTCGTCGTCAACTATGAGTATCTTCTTTTTTGCGAGCATAGTGCCCTCTTTGTAATCTCCTGTGAGTATTATAAATGTATTACCCTACAGTTACAATATATTTTATTCAAAAAAAATTACACCATATCGACCGCTGCCGCGATATTCTCCATAAAAAACGCTGCCGGGGACGGCAAGGGCTCGAACTGAATCCGCTGGTCCTGCCACGAAAGCTCGATGACCCCGCGTCCGGGAATAATAGCGACGTTGCCCTCTTCTATCCCGATCTCAAGCCTTCCGTCAACGGATATACCTATTCCACTGCGTAAATAAATATCGCGAAGATCGGTAACATCAACCCCTGCCCGCGATCCAAGCGCGTAAGCGACTATGACCGCTGCCATGAAATCCACGCGCGTTTCTTCTATGAGCTCTTCACCGTTTCTCTGTCGACAAGCTTCGACTTCGCGGCAGAGGCGCACCAGCTCAAGAGCATTCTCTCCGGTAACCTCATCCTGGCGAAGTATGGAAAAAGCTATCACCGTTGTCGCGAGCACGCGAACTGCCAATTCGCGCTGATCGAGCACTTGCTCGACCTCAGCGATCTCTTGGAGCGCTTCACCGGTCCCTTCCGCCGGGGGCGACGTGTTCATCTCAGTAAGCGCGCGTCGAGCCTCGGCAATGCTTGCGCGAATGATACCTATCGTCGTTAGCGCCGCTGCCGGATCACCCTCAAACTGCATAATAAAGAGCATGGTCAGATAATTCGCGTTGAATTGCCGGTTCCCGGTCCGGCGAAGATCATTAACCCCTTGTTCAAGGACCATCGCGCCGTAACGCGACAGGCCGACGCTTCTCAGAAATCCGGAGAGATAGAATCGGACGACGCAAACTTCCTGGGGATACGCGCCATCTTCTTCCATTGCCGTAATAACACGCTGAATATAGTGGAAGATCTCATCGCTCGACCTGCTGAGCGCGGCCTCGCCCTCACGCAACGCTAGCGGACCGCTGAATGTCGTAAAAACAAGCGGCGGCGCGTTCGACTCAAAATGGGGACCGGTCGACTCGTCCCATATCAGGGAATACATCCCTTCAGAGACCACGTCAACCGTTTCTTCAAGCCTCTCCCACACAATATCACTTCTTGCCACGTCCCGGACATACGTCGTTGAGATACGCGTATCGAGCGGATGCGCTTCGTCATGGCGGGCAGCAAGCGCGAGCGGACGCAAGCAATCGTTCGCTGCCCACCCGGGCTGCTGAAGAAGAAGTGCCGATGAGAGCATTAGGGCGAATATCTTTATGCTTATGGTCACGCTCTATTCTTTCTCGACGAGAGGGTCATGTATTGACGATACGTGCGCCGGGATCGCTCCGCGGAACACGCTGATGCTCGATCTTTTTCACAAGAATCCTGTTGATGCCGACATAGAGCGCCAGCGCGACCGTCAGTACAATCAGAAAAATGATCACGAATTTGCGGACGTCCGCGCGGGAGACCATCATAATTTTTGCGTCTTCGCGGTCGACTCGACACGCCGCAGGTTCGTTTCGGCCACCTTATTGCGGGGGTTAAGGCGCAGTGACGCGTTATAGCTCTGCTCGGCCTCACTCCAGGATCCTTTACTTTCGTAGACTTCGCCGCGCAGGCAATGCACATCGGAAATATACGGACTCGCGGGATTGATCTTCATGCAGCGATCGAGCAGGTCCATCGCTTTATCGAGTTCCTGCATTTTAACGTAGCAAAATGAAAGTTTAAAAAGAACGTCAGTATTACGCGGATTAACCAGAAGAAAACGTTCGTAGTATTTCGCGGCGAACGGATATTTTTTCTGGTTGTAATAGAGGTCGGCGAGTTTCGAAACATAGCTATTGATCATCCAGCTGTCGAGTCCGGACTTGGAAGCGACCGCTTTCTCCAGAAGCGCGATCGCCTGCTGCGATTCATTGCGGGCAACGCAGAGATCAGCTAATTCCGCGTAGATCATCGGCGAATCGACGCCCAGCGCGACCGCCCGGGTAAAGAGTTTATATCCGGCCCCCTTGTCACGCCAATAGATACGCTGGATCTCACTCACGAGATACGCGTACTTTCGTTCTTTAAGGTAACTCTCCTCTTTCCCGTTCAGCGTCGCGCCCGCGATGAAACGATCACTGATCGTAATCTCGCGCTGCATCTTAATCTCCTCGGTGCGGAATTCAGACGGAAAAAAGTGCGCCAGAGCGACCAGTATAACAACGGCAGCGCAGGTCAGGGCGAAAGCTATATATATATTTTCCCGCTTCATGGCCTCTTCTCCTCTCTGACCGCCACTCCGGAGGTCTTCGTGTACCAGTATGAGGCCAGCAGAAGGATCGACCCCAGGCATATGAAGAGTAATATCCGGTAGATCGTGTTAACACCGGCGAGATCGACGCATATTATCCGCAACCCGGCGATCCCGAGCGTTCCCATCGCCGTAAACCTGAAGACCCGGTCTTCCACGAGAAAACCGGCGACAAAGAGCATAAAGGCTGTCAGCGCCCAGGTCAACGTAACGAGATTGGCGCGTATCTCAAGCCCCGAAAGCGCGATCAAAAGAAGCGTCGCGGCAACCGTATAGAGATGTATACCTTTGCGCTCATAGAGAAAGAGCTTCTGATCATCGCGAAACCGGAAAAAAATAAAACGCAGCGCGAAAAACAAGAGCGCGGCGGCGGCAAAAACAAAGAGGCGCGCGGAGAGTTCCCTGCCCGCGAAGACCAGGAGAGTCTTCGAGGCGCCCAGATACCACAGGCACCTGATCACCAGCACCGCTGAGAGTATGTACGCGAGAGAGCGATACATAAGCCTTCCCGGAGAACGCAAACCGAGATAGAGGATAAACGGTACTTCAGCGATCCAGATGAAATTAACGCCGGTCTGTCCGTACCTAAACGGCAACGCGCTCGTCAAAAACACGATAGCGACCGCGAAATACGCCGGACCGATGTGTTCCCGATTCTTCGAATAACGTGCCGCCGCCCCGAAGAGTGCCACGGCCAGAGCCGCGAGAAGCGCGAAATCGAAGCGCCACGCGAGGTTGCGGCTTGAGACCTCAAAGAGTCCCAGCAACCCGAAGAGGAGGCCGTTAATGAGCACAAATCCGCGCGACAGGCGAGCGCTCTCGCGCTCTTTGATCAACATCAGCAACGGAAACGCGTTATAAATGAGCCAGTAGGTTCCCAGGAACCCCATACTCAACCAGAACTCAAAGAGACCGCTGCGCCCGATCGCGCCATGCTCATACAGCTTCGGCGCTATCCATATCATATGGGTCACATAGGTACCCACCAGTGAAAATATTGCCACGCGCTGCCATTCCATCCGGTAGGCGAGAATAACCGCGGTAATCGCGAGAAGCGCGATGTAGATGAACGTAAAGTAGCTGACCGTACTGATCCCCGCCGTAATATATCCGAGAGCCAACGTCATCGAGATCACGCTCTCGGAGCGGTACTTCAGCAGATGAACGACCATCGCGGCGACGACCGCGGAAAGAATGACCAGGTCAAGGAGCTGGCTTGAGATGATCATCGTGGCCGCGATATGGTGCATCGCGAAGGTGGTAAAATATGCCAGCGCCCATCCGCCGGCGACCAGGCCGCGGCCATACCAGATGAATTTTTCGCGCTTTTCGAGACGGATGCCGCAGGTGAGCATCGCGGCGCTGATCAGATACCCGATCATGATCTTGTGGAACGGCATCAGATACCGGAACGTATACGCGATCAGGAAAGCGACGCCGGCAACGATACTGATGACGCCGGCCTTGCTCAGGATATACTTGCCGATCTGTGTTTCGGTGTCCTCGCTGCCCTTTGCCGGCGCGAACGGTACGCGCGCCGCAAGCCGCGGAGCCGGTTGCCGCGCCGGTTGGGGCGCGACGACCGTGCCGCCGGAACGGATCATCTCGATCTCGGAAAGAATGCTCTTGGCCTGATATTCCAGGTCGGCGAGCCGGCGATCGGTCCCGGTATATTCCTTGAATGTCGCGCCGATCTTATCATCTCCCGGCGACCAGGTGATGATATTTTCACATTCTATTTTTCCGGGACGAATGACCGCGATAGCGAGCGGGTGCGCCTTATCGCTCGCCTGTATCATCCGTACAACGTCATGCGAATCCCCCGGGACTACCCCGTTAACAGTGAGGATCTCGTCCCCTTCCCTCAACCCCGCCTTGTCGGCGAGACCGCCGCGCGCAATATTGATGATGATCACGCTCATAAGCTATCTCCTCCTGAAGCGATTACCTGCCGCGGTTAACGATAATTGTTAAAAGCAAGCGGGATCGAAAAATCAAGCGCGCGAAGATGCGCCATCACCGCCTGCAGGTCGTCTTTCTTCGCCGAACTGACCTTGATCTTCTCGCCGGCGATCTGCGTCTGAACTTTCAGGCCGAGCCCTTTGATGATGATGTTGAGCTCCTTTGCCTTCTCCCGCTCGATGCCGGTCGTAACGTCAATAACCTGGCGCAGATGGCCCTCGAACGCCTTCTCGGGGTCATTGAATTTGAGCGCCTTATTGGAAATACCGCGCTTTGCCATACGCGTGGTCAGGATATCGGTAAGTGCGCGCAGCTTATAATCATCGTCGGCGACAAGCGTGATCTTCTTTTCGGCGCGGTCGTACGCGATCGACGATTTGCTGTTCTTAAAATCATACCGCTGCAAAAGCTCTTTTGTTGCCTGATTCACCGCGTTATCCATCTCCTGTAGATCGACCTCTGAAACAATATCGAATGAAAAATCAGCCATACCCCCTCCTTGTTGTACCGTTTGCGATTTTAAATACGAAACTGTCCCCGCTCTTATATTGGAAACTGTCCCCACAAGGTCATTCAAAGTCGCGAGGAAGCTTGCGCATCGCTTTCTTCTCGCCATGGATCTTCTTATCGCCGAGCATCTTATCCTTCGCGCGGCGGCTGCGGCGGCGTTTCTGACGACGAATCTTCTCGATCTTCTGCCGCGCTTGCGCCTTCCTGCCCAGGAC
>JBAWYO010000133.1:0-5156 GCA_037143495.1 Candidatus Omnitrophota bacterium
GCCTCGATCCGCGCCCTCAAAAAAGTTGAGCCATATAAAGGCAAAGGTTTCCGCTATGTCGGTGAGATTGTGAGAAAGAAAGCGGGCAAGTCAGTCGCATAACATACGGACAACCGGCACTTTATAGCCACGAGAGAAAAACGGGAAAACGAAATGACACATATTAAAGGTAGGATACGAAGACATCTGCATTTACGCAAACGGATCACCGGAACAGCTGAACGGCCGCGGTTGAGCATCGCGAAAGGCGTCAGGAATTTTAACGCCCAGCTGATCGATGACACAACCGCACATACGTTATTTTCGCTTTCGACGCTTTCAAGCACGTTCAAGGATAAATCAGTGACGGGCGGGAACGTCAAGGCAGCGGCAATTCTCGGCGAGATATTTGCCGAAGAGGCCATCAAGAAGGGTTTTTCAAAGGTCGTGTTCGACAGGGGCGGGTACCTGTATCATGGTAGAATCAAAGCCTTTGCCGATGCGTGCAGAAAGAAAGGATTGAATTTCTAACCATGATGGACAAAAAGCCAAGCAGAGGACCGGGTCAGGGGCCGGGCAGAGGTCCCGGGCAGGGAATGGGCAGGGGGCCGGGTCAGGGGTCGGGCGGCAGAGGCGGCAGGAGTTCGTTCAGGCAGGGCGGAGCCGAGGGGCAGGAAGAGTTCCTCGAGAAGGTTATTTCGATAAAAAGGGTCGCGAAGGTCGTTAAGGGCGGCAAACGTTTTTCGTTCAATGCCCTTGTCGTCGTCGGCGATCGCAAGGGGCGTATGGGATTCGGTTTCGGAAAAGGGACCGAAGTCTCCGACGCTATCCGCAAAGCCTTAAATAACGCGAAGAAGAATTTTATCACGGTGGCCCTCCGCGGGACAACGATACCGCACGTGGTTATGGGAAAATGCGACGCGTCGCTGGTATTGCTCAAACCGGCTTCTGATGGTACCGGGGTCATCGCCGGCGGTCCCGTTCGCGCGGTATGCGAAGCGGCGGGTATACAGAATATTCTTTCAAAAGCGTTTAAGTCGCATAATCCGATCAATGTCGTTAAAGCAACGATCGACGCGCTGCAGAAGCTGCGTCTGACGCGGCTGACCGATTGACCGGAGAATCAGCATAACAGTAAGCATTGAAAATATAAAGGAAGGTGCGTCGGTGAAGATATCGGAAATAGGGATGCCGAAAGGCGCGAATAAGAGGATCAAGAGGCGCGGCAGAGGTGCCGGATCCGGCCATGGGAAGACCTCCTGCAAAGGGCACAAAGGTCTGCTCTCGCGGTCAGGCGGTCATGGCGGTCCCCGTCTTGGATTTGAAGGCGGTCAGATGCCGTTGGCGCGACGTATGCCGAAACGCGGTTTCAATAGCCCGTTTCCGCAGATTTTTCAGGTCGTCAACGTAGGTTCACTCGCCAATTTTAAGGCAGGCAGTGTGGTAACCGTCAAGGAACTCAGGGAACAGGAAATTGTCAAGACGGCTAAGGCCGATATAAAGATCCTGGGAGGCGGCGAACTGGGAATAGCGCTGACCGTGAAGGCACAAGCTTTTTCATCGAGCGCCATCGAAAAAATCAAAAAAGCCGGCGGGCAGGCAGAGATCATAAAATAAGGCAGGCACACGACTATGCTTCAATCGTTCGTTAATCTCGTAAAAATACCCGATCTGAGAAAAAAAATAGGATTGACGCTTCTTCTCCTGGCGGTCTACCGGATCGGATCATACATACCGACGCCCGGCATTGACGGTATCAAGCTCGCGCAGTTTTTTGAGAATATGGCGCGTCAGCAGGGCGGGACGCTCTTCGGTATCATGAACCTCTTTTCGGGCGGGAATATGGAACGGTTAACGATATTCGCGCTCGGCATCATGCCGTATATTTCAGCGTCGATCATCCTTCAGCTCCTGGCGACGGTCATACCGGCACTTGAAAAATTATCAAAAGAGGGTGAAGCCGGGCATAAAAAGATCACACAGTATACGAGATACGGCACGGTTATTCTCTCGATCATCCAGTCCTTTTTTATCGCGCTCTGGCTTGAAGCGCCGCAGGGGCACGGCGGGTTACAGATCGTCGCGTTCCCGGGATGGCCATTCAGGATATTAACGGTCATTACGCTGACCAGTGGCACCGCGTTCATCATGTGGCTCGGCGAACAGATCCAGGAGAAGGGTATCGGCAACGGGATATCACTTATCATCACCGCCGGCATCATCTCCCGTATACCGACGGCTTTCTATCAGCTCTTTACGCTCTTTAAGCCCGGCAGTTCGCAGATCAATATATTCACGCTGCTGATTATGGTCGCGATGCTGGTCTTTGTCATTGTAACCGTCATTGTGATCACACAGGGGCAGCGCAAGATCCCCATACAGTACGCGAAGCGCGTTGTCGGCAGGCGTGTCTACGGAGGCCAATCGACCTATATCCCGCTGCGCGTCAACCAGCCGGGCGTTATTCCTATTATATTCGCACAGTCGATCATCATGGTACCGGCGACGATCGCCAGTATCATACCCAATGACGTCATCCATAACATCGCTAATGTACTCATGCGTGGGCAGGTTGTGTATAATGTGCTCTATTGCCTGCTCATTGTATTCTTTTCGTATTTTTATACCGCGATCACCTTCAACCCTGCCGATGTAGCTGAGAATATGAAGCGCTACGGCGGGTTCGTACCTGGCATCCGGCCGGGTAAGGGGACCGCTGAGTATCTTGATTTTGTCATGACGCGTATCACGTTGCCGGGGGCTGCATTTTTGGCGGTCATCGCGATATTGCCGTCGATCATCAGCCAGTCACTTAAGATCCCGTACCTGGTCGCATCGTTCTTCGGGGGCACCGGCCTTCTGATCATCGTCGGTGTTATGCTTGATACGATACGCGTGCTTGAGTCGCAGTTGATCATGCGCCACTATGACGGGTTCGTCGGCAAAGGTCGCGTGCGGGGGCGCCGATAGGCATGCGGCTTATTTTTTTAGGGCCTCCGGGCGCCGGCAAAGGGACTCAGGCGAAAGTTATCGCGCAACTCTTTACGGCAGCGCATTTGTCTACTGGCGAGATCCTGCGTGAAGCGGTGAAAAATAATACCGAAGTCGGGAAGCGCGCGAAGTCCTACATGGATAAAGGCGAGCTCGTTCCTGATGAGGTCGTCATAAAGATCGTCGCTGAATCTCTAGCCCGTCCGGACATAGCCAGGGGATTTATCCTGGACGGATTTCCGCGGACCGAACAGCAGGCGATAGCCCTCGATGGCGAGCTGGCTAAGATTTCGCTCGCGATCGATGCGGTCATTTATTTTGATACGTCGGCGGAAGTGAGTATCCGGCGGCTTTCCGGCAGGAGGGTCTGCAGGAAATGCGGCGCTAATTATCATATCGCGTCAATGAAGTCCCGACAGGAAGGCGTCTGTGATATCTGCGCAGGCGAACTCTATCAGCGGGATGACGATAAAGAGGCGACGGTCAAGAACAGGCTGGTTGTTTATGAACGTCAGACGGCTGCCCTGATAGAATACTATAAAAATAAGGGAATGCTGGAAACTGTTTCAGGCGATCTTGATGTAGACGCGGTGCGTGATCATTTGACCGCGCTCTTCAAGGCAAAGCGTCTTTAGTGCATGATCTCAATAAAATCACAGCGCGAGATCGAGCTTATGGCGAAGGCCGGCGATATTGTCGGCGAGGTCTTTGAAAGATTACGGGAGATGATAGCGCCGCAGGTCAGCACCAGCGAGTTGGACCGGGTGGCGGCTCAGACGATACGTGAGTTCGGGGGCAGGCCGGCGTTTCTTGGCTATCGCGGCTATCCGGCGACCATCTGCGCCTCCATCAACGAAGTTGTTGTCCATGGTATTCCGGGTCAGCGGCGTTTGCAGCAAGGCGATATTGTCGGTGTAGATATCGGCGTTGAATTAGGCGGTTATTACGCGGATGCCGCGGCGACGTTCGCGGTAGGACCGATATCGAGTGAGGCACAACGTCTCATGGAGGTCACCAGGCAGTCGCTGGCGTTCGGGATCGAAAAGGCCCGCATTGGTAATCGTCTTTCGGATATCGGCGCGGCGGTACAGGGGCACGTTGAGCAGCACGGCTTTAGTGTGGTGCGGATGTTCGTGGGGCATGGCATCGGTTCGCACCTGCACGAAGATCCTGAGATCCCGAATTTCGGCAAGGCCAATGCAGGTCCGCGGCTTGAGGCGGGGATGACGCTGGCGATCGAGCCGATGATCAATCAGGGGGATCATCAGGTTGAGATACTCTCCGACGGATGGACGGCGGTCACCAAAGACCGGAAGCTATCGGCTCATTTTGAGCATACGATAGCGGTCACGGATCAGGGGCCGCGCATACTGACAAAGTGGCAAAGGAACGGATAAGGATGGCAAAAGAAGAACCGATCATAGTCCAGGCGAAGGTCCTTGAAACATTGCCCAACGCGATGTTCAGGCTTGAGCTTGATAATGGCCATAAGGTGCTCGGCTATGTTTCCGGGAAGATGAGGATGAATTTTATACGGATACTGCCCGGCGATACCGTGACCGTTGAACTGTCGCCCTATGATCTTTCCCGGGGCAGGATAACCAGAAGAGAAAAATAACAGCAGTACGTAGTACCAGAGGGGTTAACGATGAAAGTCAGGTCAAGCGTAAAGAAGATCTGTGATAAATGTAAGATCATCAGGCGTCAAGGGGTTGTGCGTATTATTTGCAGCGAACCCAAACACAAGCAGAGACAGGGCTAGGAGGAACTTTATATATGCCGCGTATTCTAGGTGTTGACCTTCCAAAAGAAAAGAAAACCACGATAGCGCTCTCGTACCTCTATGGTGTCGGGCGTCCGATGGCGGTAAAGATCACCGAGAAGCTCGGGATCGACGGAAACAAACGCGCGAAAGAGCTCACTGACGAAGAAGTCGCTAAGATCGCTAATTACCTGCAGAAAGAGTATAAGGTTGAAGGCGATCTCAGGCGAGACATTTCGACGAATATCAAACGGCTCATCGATATCAGCAGCTACCGGGGTATCCGCCATAAGAGAGGTCTGCCGGTCAGGGGGCAGCGGACGCGTACGAATGCCAGGACGAGAAAAGGACCGCGGAAGACCGTCGGAGCCGTGCGGACGAAAGAAGCCAAGGGGGCAAAACCGGCCCCGGCAGCTTGATAGCA
>JBAWYO010000134.1:0-5133 GCA_037143495.1 Candidatus Omnitrophota bacterium
ATCGAGGAATATATTAAGGGGAGAGAGCTGACCGTCGGCATTCTCGGTGAAAGACCGCTGCCCGTTATCGAGATAGGCGTTGATAAGGAATTTTATGATTTTAAGGCGAAATATATCAGCGATACGACCAGGTACATCCTCCCGGCGCGTATCAGCGCCATGGAGACGCTTGAGGCGCAGCGCGTTGCTCTTGCCGCGCATCGAGCTCTCGGGTGCCGGTCTTTTTCTCGTGTCGATATGATCCTTTCTGAAAAAGACCGCCAGATGATCGTCCTGGAAGTGAATTCGATCCCCGGTTTTACGAGCCATAGTCTTTTACCGAAAGCGGCTGCCGCCGCCGGTATTAATTTCGCGGATCTCTGCCGGCAGTTGATCGATTTCGCCCGTAACCCGCAGGGGGCACGCGGTCCGGGTGGGGAAAGCGTTACGCTTGCGGGAGCCGTGTAAATGGCCAAACGGGCAAAAAAACCACCCATCCCCGAAGCGCTTCGCGTAAGGAACTTGCTTCCGATAGCTGCTCTTGTCGGCGCTGCCTTTATCGTTTACGGCGGCCTGAGCGGTTTTATTGCGCGGTCAGAATATTTTCGTGTCTCGAAAGTAGATATTGCGATTATCGGCACGACGCCGCTCGGCGATAAAGCCGTTGCGGAGCTTCTGAGCGTACACCGCGGGCAACGGATATTCGACATTGATCTTGTACATACCAGGGCGTATATTTTGGCCAATTACCCCGAGGTACGGACACTTCTTATCAACCGGCTTCTTCCCGATAAGCTGCTGCTTTCGATCAGGCCGCGACGCCCCATAGCGCAGGTGAACATTGTTTCCGGGTTTTTTCTGATAGACAGCGAAGGCGTGGTGATGCCTGAGGGGCATTTTTTAGTCCGGGACGGGCTCCCGATCATTAACGGCATCGATCCGCGGGTTATCGCTTCCAGCGCCGGAAAACAATGCCCGAGCCCGGGGCTCAAGAAAGCGCTGCGGTTACTGGAGGTTATTGGAGAGCTCCGTTTTGCCCAGGGGCACGAGCTTCACATGATCGACGTTGCCGACGAAAAAAATCTTTCCTTATATATTGAGGGCGGCGTTGAAATTAAAATCGGCGGAGAGAACTTCAGGGAGCGCATGGTGATGCTCATCCGGACCCTTGAGGCGGGTCGTCTCGATAAGAACCAGATCAGGTATGTCGATCTGCGGTTCGGCAATGTGGTTATCGGTCCCCGCTAACGGGGCGCGGCGGCAGTATCGGTAGACGGAGATTACATGGCGAAAAAGAAAATTTTGGCGGGGTTGGAGATAGGGTCTGATAAAGTCGGGATGGTGATCGGGGAGGCTCAGGGGGGCGCGCTGGAATGTATCTATGCGGCAAGAACGCCCTGCGTTGACGGAATCAAAAATGGCACCGTCGTCGACCTCGAGCGGGTTACCGAAGCGATCGCGAAGCTGCTTGAAGAGGCCGCCGGCAAGGGCATACCGCAGATCCATCAGGGATTTGTTAATATTAGCGGTTGTGCGGTAAAAGCGCAGGTCGCCGGATCGGTCGTGACCCTGCCCCGGCGCGGGTGCGAGATAGAAAAGAAGCATCTTGACGATCTGATAACCTCATGCAAGATCGTTTCGGTCCCCATGGATGAATACCTCCTCTATATGACGCCGCTTGAATATGTCCTGGATGCGCAGGGTGCTATTAAGGATCCGGTCGGGCTCTGCGGGAGCAGGCTTGAGGCCAGGATACTGCTGGTTACCGCCCCTTTTAATCAGGTCCAGAATATCGTGAAGGCGGCTAATTTTGCGGGGCTTGAAATACATGAAGTTGTTATGACCTCGCTGGCGAACGCGAGCGCTATCCTGAGCAGAGAAGAACATGAGCAAGGTGTCCTTATTATCGATCTTAAAGCCGACCTGACCGAACTGGCTCTCATTAAAAATGAGTCGCTGCTTTTTTTTCAGGCGCTGCCAAAGGGGCAGCGGGCGGTGACTGCCCGCATCGCTTCACACTTCGGGTTACCCTTCGATCTCGCCGAGGATCTTAAGCTCAGATATGGATTTATTGATCCCGCCAAACAAGACCCGCGCTTGCAGGAAGAGATCCCGCTTGAAGTAATGGGGCGCCGGCAACGAGTAACCAGAGGCGCGCTGAACGCGATCATGGAAGAGGAGCTCAGCTCCATCATTGAGCTGGCGATCGCCGCTCTCAGGGCGTGTCCCGGTTTTGTTGATATGGCGCGGTCTCCTGCGGTTGTGCTGGGCGGTGCAGCGTCGATCGAAGGGTTGAATGAATGGGCAGCCGATCGCTTCGGATTCGGCCTTCGTATCGGCATAGGATCCCAGAATAAAAGTCTTCTTGAGTATGATCACGCCGTTTCAGTGGGGCTTTTGAAGCGGGGGATCAAAAGGGAAGATATTCGACGGGAAGAACCGCGATTCTTCAAAAAGATTTTCCAGAAGACCGGAGATCTTCTTAATGACTATTTCTAGTTCAGGTATTATCTATTGTTAAATACTGTTAAAAATGCTTGACAGGTCATTTTAAGCGTGATATGCTTATCACCAGAAGCGCATTTTATGGGATGGTGATAAGTAATGATAGATAATAGAGGAATGAACGACGAAATACTGACGCTGGAAGAGGCGAGCCGTTTTCTGAAGCTCAGCAAATCTACCGTGTACAATCTTGCGCAGAGAAAAAAAATACCCGCGCAGAAGATCGGCAGGAGCTGGCGGTTTGTTAAAGCAGGCCTTCTAAAATGGCTTGAAGGCGGCGGCAAAATTTAATAAAGTCCTAGGGAGGGTGAGCGAGATGCTGAGCGACATTAAAAGAACGTTTGAAAAAGATGTCACCATCAAAAGAAGCAAGATACAGGTTATCCTTGATCCAGCGGAGCTGAGCGGTCTAACGCGGCCGAAGACGAACTGGATGGCGCTGGCCCTTTTTGCGGTTCTAGCGCTCTGCGGGGCTTTCTCGCTCTTTATGTTCGGTTTGCAGCAGCGGAGCACAAAAAGCATCGCTGAGCTGAAGAGCAGGGTGAGCACGCTTACCAGCCTTAAGCATCGTGTTGACACTTCTCTTAAGAGGTCGCTGCGACTGCGGCGTGTCTACGGCGCTTCTCTTCAGGAGGAGAGCGACCGTTCACATGCGCTCAGCATTCAGATCGCGCGGCTGATGAGCTCAGAGGTCGCTCATAAGAGCCGGGCGCATGAATACGAAGCGAGCCTCAGTAACGCGACGAACGAGAATGAAGCGCTGAAGGACCAGCTTGACAGAGCGCTCCAGGAGAAGAACGCCGCCGGCGAGCAGATCACGTATCTTCAGGGGCTCGAAGAGGGCTTGCGGAATAAGATAAAAAGGCTCTTGACGAAATCCGATGTCGATCTCGGGGCGATCATGGTTAACCCGACATCATTGCAGGGCACGATTTTGCGGGCGAACAGCCAGTACAATTTTATCATCATCGATCTCGGAAAGAACGATGGGGTGCGTGTGGGCACGGCGTTCATTGCGTCCCGGGGAGGACGGCAGCTGGGGTCAATATCGATCGAAAAGGTTTACGACGAGCTTTCAGTGGGAAAAGCCGATTTTGCGTGGAATGCTGATGAAATAGGTCCGAACGATACGGTGCGGGGAAAAGAATAATGTCGCGATCTGCGGGGATCTATATCGGCGCTGATTTTGTGGATCTGGCCGTCGTCGAGCATCTTAAGGAGCGGACGAAGGTCGTCGCGTCCGTTCGCGTGCCGATCGCGGAAGAGGCCGGTACGCCGGAAAATGCCGACAAACTCTCCCGCATTATTCCCGCCATTAAAAAAGCCGTCGAACTTTCAGGACAAAAGCTCGCCCGTGTTAATTTCGCCGTCCCGCAAAACGAAGTCATTATCAGGCGTTTTATTATGCCGATCATACCCGTTGAAGAACGCGCGGGCGCGGTCCGTTTTGAGGCTCAGCGGTATCTGCCGTTCAAGTTGGACGATACGCTCTCAGCGTTTTATGTGGCCGCCGAATCAAAGACCGCTAAGAACATGGAAGTCGTTTTTGTCGCGGTGAACCGTCAGGTTGTTACTAATTATTCTAACATTTTAGGCAAGGCCCATCTCGGCATCCAGATCATGGATATCGTGCCGGTCGCGCTCTTGCGTGTCTTTTCTTCTGTTGCCGGCGTGATCGGTGAGAAATCGAAAGCGATCGTATACATCGAAAAAGGGATGCGCGGATCGATCATTATCGTCAAAGAGCGGGAGATTTACCTGGTCAGGGAAGTAGCGGTCGCGCCGTCACCCGAAGCTTTTCACGCAAACATCCTTAATAATCTTCGCCTCTCGATCGATTATTTCAAACGGGAGACCAAAGAAGTCGATATTAATACGATCCTGGTTTGCGCTGACGAAGGAACCGTCGAGCTTGAGGCATTCCTCGCGGATAATATAGCGCTCGCGCAGATCGAGCGGTTCAGTCCCGAGCAGGGGATCGACGGGCTCAATGAACTCTCGCGGAAACAATCGATCGCTATTGGGATCGCGATGGGTGCGTTCGAGCGGCCGGTCCCGAAGGTGAACCTCGCGGGAGAGTTACCCTCTTCACTCATTAAAAAGAGCATTAAAGAATATAAACCGCTCATCATCGAGGGCATCGCGCTTATTCTCGGGATAGCGGTATTGCAGATCGTCGCGAACGTCAATCTTTCACTCGCGCAAAAGAAGGTCGAGGATCTGCGGATGGAAAAGGCCTCGATGGTCGGCGGGATCTCTCCCGAATCGACGCAGGAAGAATTAAGGGCGCTTGAGAGCCGGCTCAGCTCCCAGATCAGTTTTTTAAAGAATCTTGCCGGTGAGAACAGGTTCTTCCTGACTAAAAAACTGAGTGTTTTAGGGGCTTTTTTCCCCGAGGGAGCGTGGATCGAATCATGCCAGTTCGCCGACGAGATCGATAAAGAGCGTTCATTTACGTTAAAAGGGCTGGTATATTCTCCCGCCCAGAATGAACCGACGATAGCGAACAAGATACTGGTCGATATGAAGGCCTCACCGGTTTTCACCAACGGTCTTAAGGAGATTAAGCTGGGTTCCCTTGAGCGGTTTTCAGCATACGATAAAAATCTTCTGCAGTTTTCGATCGAATGCACCGGCAGCGTCCTGCAC
>JBAWYO010000135.1:0-5128 GCA_037143495.1 Candidatus Omnitrophota bacterium
CTCCACCAGTACCAGTTGCCCTGGAGGCCGCGCGTACGCACGATCGACGAGATCTCCAACGGCGTATCGGCCGCGAACGAGGTCGCTACGATCGAGGTGCCGGCGAGCCACCAGTTGACCTGCCGCCCCGCGACGAAATACTCAAGCAGCCCCTTTGATCCGCGCTTCGTGAAATAGAGACCGATCGAAATGGAGATCACCAGGTAGATGATGATGATGCTCCAGTCAAGCTTGGAAAGGGTCATTAAAACATTATCCATGCTCTTCTTATCTCCTCTCTTTCTCTTCAGATATGCGTACCGTTATGCAGCGATGCGCTATGTCCATAGTAAATCTATTAAAAAACGTTGCCTTTATGCAGGAAACGGTAAAGAAAAAAATACATCAGATCAAAGAATACATGGAAAATGCAGGATTATTCTAACAGTAAGAAAAAAATTTAGCAAGAGAAAAAATAGAAAATTAAAGGCGGTCGCGCATAAGCACAACCGCCTTTAATCTCATCGTCACCTAAGACTATTTCGAACATTAGACCGCCATCAAGGATAGATCGCGTGCTGGCGTTTCTACCGGCGCGGTCGCTGCATGTCCGCCAACCCTGGAGAGTGAATTGGCCATCAGCAATGCTTCCTGCAATGCCTCGCGCGTCCTGTAGAGCCCACCGGGACCATCGAGCTTCGCGCAACCAACCAACATGACCCCCGTAGCGTATTCCGCCAACAGATACTTTGGCTCAAGCCATAATTCATTAGCCGGATTTGCCGCCGCGGTCATCATCGTCTTCGGCCACTTGCCTATTGCGGCGAACTGCTCCGGTTTTACCTGCAGTTCACCTTCCGTCCATAGCTGACCCCTCATACGCAACGATGCGCTGGCGACCATCAGGACGTTCCGGTAAAGCCCGGTCCACAACACTGCCATCTCGGGCCTCTTTTCGAATTCCAATTTTTTGCTTAAAAGAGAGTCGAGCGCTCCCTGACAAACCCCGCGACGCTCCTGATCATTAACTCTTCCCTGATTGTCAGCGTCGATCTGAAGGTGATTGACGATCCGATCGAGCTGATTTTTTAACTCCGACTCAGCTTTTGGTAATCGATCGCGGTACGAGATGATATCCTGCATGAGCCGCCACTCAGGAGTGGTGCTCGCTCTCTGGCGCGCATCAGGTGTCGTAAGCACCATCATTATTTTGCTCAGGCCGTGACGGGTCCCGAATTCAAACCCGAAACTATGGGTCAGAAGACCCGCGGGATCAAGGCTCTCGCCGTTCCAGTAATCACCATAGCCGATACGCGTCCCGGCAGGTACCTGATTCTTCGCGAACCCCGCGACCCACGAGCCTTTTTCGACGACACAATTAGCGCCGATGAACGCCCCGCAGACGGTGACGGGCTCACTCGCTGTGCCCCTGATGCGGCAGGCTGCTGAGAAGTTGACCTGGTTCGGCCCGCCATTGACCGGCTCGACGACCGTATACCGGCGCGATGACTGCTGGTGGTGACCGACCATGCCGTCCGGCTTCCCTTTCTGCCCCCAGACGCGCCCCCCTTCAATATTGCGATCACTGTACTGGGCGCCGCATATCTGCGCTCCCGGTTCAAACGTATTTTCATCGCCAATCTGCGAATTCTGAATACGCGCGCGGTCGCCTTTAGTCTTCCTGCCAACCGACGCACATATAAGCGACGAGTGCGAGAGCTCGCTCCCGGCACCGATCGTCACGTTATCTGCCTTGGTATCCCTATCCCAATCGGTACGCTGCTCGAAATCGCTACTGGTAGCCAGGAACGTAAGCACACAATCCTCGCCGACCGTCGCTCCTGCGGTAATTTCACAGAAAGAAAGAACCGACCCCTTCTTTATAGTCGCTCCATCAGCGATAACGACTCCGGGGCCGATAATAACATCCTCTTCAATAGTGACCCTATTGCCGATCATCGCGCTCGGCGAGATCGACGACCCCCTACCGATAGAACCGCCAGTTCCTATTGCCGGTCCTGCGGATGGCGCCGTAACCCTGGCAAGCCTGGTCAAACGCTGGTCATCAATAATCTCCTCGTGCGGAATATCCTCGGCTACCGAGTTCCCGAAGAAGCGCTGAAGACCGGCGCGACCGCGGAACTGACTGTCCGTCGTCAGATCGGCGCTCACCTTCTGCGCTTCGCTAGCTATCGCGTCAAACTGCGCTGACGTGCACACCCCGTCATTACCTGCCCCTTGCGGCACGTGCCAGTTCACAAACCTTCCGTTCTCATATTTCCAGGCGCCGCTCGCGCGGTGTGCCCGGTACTGCTCAGCGCCGCGGTCGACCGTCGCCTCGGCGGTCCCGAGTATCGCCTCAAAAAAACCATCGGTATCGCTGGCGGGCATTCCACGCCCCTCAAGTTTACTCACCTGCGCGCGGGTCTCGCGCAGATGCTCGCCAAGAGCGACCAGGTAATCAGGCAGGAAGGTAAACTGCCACGCTGGAGCATCGGCATTGCGACTCAATCCATTGCGCTTGCCGGCGGTAACGCCCCACGCTTCTTTACCGTCAAGAGCGTTGCGCGCCGGACCGCCGACGATCGCTGTCGGTGCGACCGAGGTCACATCCCCTGTCCGATGGACAACCGTCCGCGCCTTAGTAGTGCCCTCTCCAATGGTCTCGCTCGCCGTATATGCCCCGGCAAGGTTATCGGGGTGCCCGGGCAATCCGATGACCCGCACACCGTTAATAGTAGTTCCCGGAACGATCGCTCCGCCGAACCCAAACGTATAATAGTAGTGAATGCTACTCTCTTTGTCATCGGTTCCGGGCATCCGTTTGCCGGTAATGCCCGTGATCCGTCCGCTCTTAGGCGCGTTCATCTTGCCGTCATAGCTGGCCATGATCGTATTATATCCCAGCATAACGGTCGCCGGAATGTCGTTCCAGACGCGGAACCGGCACTGATAGAGCGGCTGTTGCTTATCATCAGCGATCTGATTCCCCAGGTGGTCGACCAGAGGAATTTTTTGCCCCGCAGCATCAAGTTCAAAAACGGGATTCCCGCTCGCATCCATTTCGATGGTCGCGATCTCATTCGGAAAGACGCCCTCAATAAAAGCCGCGGGATCGCGCGAGATCTCGTACCCGCCGATATTCATAACGCGCCGGTGCTGGAACCCCCAGCCGAACCAGGCGTCGCTGAATTCAACAGGACTGGCAACGTCTCCCTCTATAACGACATCGTGCTCAGAGTGGAAAGGCGATATCGCTTTACAATACGCGAGCGAATTTCTCCTGCCGATCGATCCGTTCATAAGGGAAGAATGGCTGATCGACGTCGTATCAGCGCCTTTATTATCCTCAGTTACGACGTTCGTGAGCGTGGAGAACTCGACACGCACCCCTTTGCCGATGGTCATCCTGCCGCCCTGCGACGTATAGGGAGTATTGCCGTTATAACTCCAGCTCTCAAAAGGTTCGCCTTCCGCCGGCCAGTTCGTCTTCAGCGTAGAGCCGCGGGCAAAGGACCCGGCAGCCGCGTAAAGATCATGCGCTGTACAGGCGACCAGTTCGGCCCCCGCCTCAATAAAGGTGTTAGCGCCGGTGATCATGCTGTTCGTGAGCTTATCGGCGGTCGTTTTGATATTGCGGATATCGACTTCTTTGCCGATCATCGCGCCGCTGGAAGTATAATAAAACCGGCCATCCTCGGTAGTGATCCCCAGCCGTACCCGTGCCGCGGACATCTCGGGAGCCAGTTTCTTTTCAAGGAATTTAGTAAAGGTTAGCTCCGGAGCGAACGGGACCTCAGAGCTGACCGGAACGTCTTCAACCCAGAGCGCGGTCTTTCCCGCATTCGGTCCATCCGCATCGGGAAACGGCGTTATGTGGATAACGCTTGCCACGCCGGCGCTGCCATCCTTTATTTCAACCCCTGAGAAGAGCCGCTCATCGAGACCTGTCTGGGCTATTAAAACAGCTCCACTCTTGCCCTGATTACGGACGAACCGCGGCGTAAACCTGAACGCGCCGCTCATAACATCGCCCATCGTCGACCCCGCTCCCCGCAAAAGCTCGCATCCGTTCCAATGAGCCGTAATGGCTGTTATCTCCTCCTGGGTGAGTTCATGCGCCCTTCCATTGCCGAGCACTGATAACGGAGCCGGTGTGGCCCCTGCCGCAGGCGCCTTCGCGGGCGCGTTCGTATTCTGCGAACAGTACTGAAAACCGACATATGAATTCTCCATCGCCGTCGTCAGTGCCAGCGCCGCGAATGCCGGCGTAGCTGCTGAGAGCGCCATAACGCCTTCGACCTTGCCCGTGGCAAGCGGCGCTCGCATCGCGTTAACCATATAGGGCAGTGTCCCGGCGCCGGACGGCATTTCGGCGACATCCAGGCCGTACTGCTCATGAAGCCGCTCGAGCATCTCCCGGCGCAGCGCTTCGCGCCCTTCAGGATAGACCCAGACCCTGAAATTTTCCATATAGTTAGCGCCATCTGTCGGACGATTATGCTGGCGAAGAAGAAAGTCGAAAGTATCCTTAAGCTTAGCAGCGCCGTGCTCAACAAGACTGGCGCGCTGGGCAGCAAGGTGTCCTATGACCTCTCTTTCGCCCGCGGCAGCTCTGGCAAGTAATTCGGGATTTTGAATATCCCGCAGAGCCTGTTCAAGCTCCGGGGTAAGGTCTTGGATCGCCCGCTCGGGATCGAGGAGTTGCTGCTCCGCGGCCGAAATTTCGCTCTCGGGTTTTCCGATATTCGTGATCATAACGCTGGCGGCAAGGACCCGCGCAATGGGACCGACCTTTTCAGCGGGCTGACCATATACCTGATATCCGGTTGCGCCTCGCCGGCGTGTTATCGCAGCCAATATCCCATCGGTAATGGCGCAAAGCCCCTGTCCCGCGACGGACCCGGTCCTGAGAATAGAACTTGCGCCCACGGTCGTCCATTGGAGCTGCCGTGAGAGCGCTTCATCCAATTCCGTGCTGAGCCACTCCGATACGAACCCGCGCATCTCGGTCGTACGCTGTGTGCGGAACGGCTCACGCAAGAGCGTCACATCGCCGGCGCAGCCTTTGATGCCCGACCATTCAGCTGTATTCCCGATAAGAGCCATATTCCTCATGGGAACTTTTTCTTCCCATGAGGAATATGGC
>JBAWYO010000136.1:0-5119 GCA_037143495.1 Candidatus Omnitrophota bacterium
GACCAGGCGCCGCACATCGCCCTTTGAAAGATACGTGCCGGTGGGATTGTTCGGATTCGCGATAAAAACAAGCTTCGTCTTCTTGTCGATCCTCGCGATCAACCCCTCAATATCATAGGTAAAATTCTTAAGCGGGACCTTCTTTACCCGCCGGTCATTGACCTGAGCGATGATCTCATACTCCAGGAACGTCACATCGGCGGTCACAACATTTTCATCTGCCTCAACGAAAGTCTTGATCACGACATCGATGAGTTCATCCGAACCGTTGCCGAGGCAGATATTTTTTGTATCGACCCCGATCGCCGCGGCAAGCTTGCGCTTTAAATAGAAGCTCTGGCTGTCGGGATAGCGGTTGACCGAGGTCAACGCGCGCCGCATCGCCGCGACCGCCTTCGGCGAAGGGCCCAACGGATTCTCATTCGAGGCCATCTTGATAACCTCGGTAAGCCCGAGCTCGCGCTTCACATCCTCGATCGGTTTACCGGGTTGATATGCTTTTATCTGCGCTACATTTTTTCGTGCCAGCATCTTTTCTCTCTTAAAAAAAACGTCTATAACGGCGTTTCAGCCGGATACGAACCGAGAACCTTCACGAAATTCGCCGCGCCTTCGAGCCCCTTCAACGCTTTCTTGATACGAAGATCCTCATGGTGGCCCTGCATATCGACGAAGAAATAATAGTCCCAGGCGCGTTTCTTTGACGGCCGCGACTCGATCTTCGTCAGGTTGATCCGGTACTTCTTGAACGGCGAAAGAATATCATGAAGCGCGCCGAGCCGGTCCTTGATCGAAAACATGATCGAGGTCTTATCGCGCTGCGTCGGCTTCGGTTCTGTCCTGCCGATCACGAGAAACCGGGTGACATTATGCCCGTAATCCTCTATCGACGGCGCCAGGACCTTGAGGCCATACTGATCGGCCGCGAGGATCGAGGCGACGCAGGCGGCGCCCTTCTCGCGCTTGGCTATCTCGGCGGCCTTCGAGGTCGATGAAGCCTCGGCCAGTTCAACGCCGGGCAGATTCGCCTCGAGCCACTGCCGGCACTGACCGAAGACCTCAGCCTTCGAATAGATCTTTTTTATACCGGTAAGCGGCCCGACGCCAAGCAGGTTGTGCGAGATCTCAAGGCTTATCTCCGAGCAGATCTTAAGCTCTGACTCGATGAACATATCAAGCGTATGGCTTATCGCGCCTTCGGTCGAATTCTCTATCGGGACCACGCCGTAACCGGCGCGCCCCTTTTCGACTTCGGCGAAAACATCAGTGATCGAATTGACCGGCAGATACTCGACGGAGGATCCGAACTTCTTTATGGACGCGAGGTGCGTGAACGTCGCCGCGGGCCCCAGATACGCGATCGAAAGCGGACCTTCGAGGCTGAGCGCGCCGGACATGATCTCCCGGTAGATCGCGCGAACCGAGCGGTCCGAGAGCGGCCCTTTATTCTTCGAGAGCGCGCGCTGGTAGACGGCGCTTTCACGGTCGGGCGAATACGTCGACGCCCCGTGCGCGCGTTTCTGCTTCCCGATCTCGATCGAGACGCGGGCGCGCTCGTTCAAATCCCGGACGATCCGCTGGTCGATCGTGTCAATCTTTTTGCGCAGGTGTGTCAGATCCATTGGTGACAACCTCCTTGGGCTCGACAGGTACTTCGTTGACCGCCGGGGCCGGCTCGTTGATCTCAGGGCGCGGCTCTCTGGCATCGGGCGATACCTGCCCGTCTTCGACGTTCTGCTGCGCTGACTCAGGCTTTATCGCCCCCGTTTCGGGGCTTAAATTCTCGATGATCATCTCGCGCTCGCCGACCTCAATATCTTTTTCCGTAAATTCCCGCAGTAACGGCAGATCGCCCAGGCCGCGCAGGCCGAAGTGGACAAGGAACTCATCGGTCGTCGCGTATAAGAACGGCCGCCCGGGCCCCTCTTTCCTGCCGTTGGTCTTTATCAGGAGCTTCTCCTGCAGATTATCGACGATGCGTTCGACGTTGACCCCGCGTATCGCCTCGACTTCCGCCTTGGTCATCGGCTGTTTGTACGCGATGATCGCGAGCGTCTCAAGCGCCGCCATCGAAAGTTTCTGCGCTTTATCCTTGCCGAGAAGCTTCCTGATCCACGGCGCGTAAAAAGGGTCGGCGACGAGCTGGAACCCGCCGGCGATCTCGGTCACCGTAAAACAACGGTTCTGCGCCTCATAATCCGCCTTCAACTCATAGGCGAGGTCGCGTATCGTGATCGAATCGACCTCCTCGATGATCGAGGTTATGTCATTGACGGTCACGGGACGGTCGCTGGCGAAGAGCAGCGCCTCAATGATCCTCTTAATCTCGTCCTTGGTCATAGTCTTCTCACCTGCTCCTTTTATGCGGTCGTCGCGTGGGTGATCGGTTTGATCCCCTCGGGATTACGTTCGATCCTGATGTCGCTGAAGGCGCGCTCCTGGGCAGCAACGATCTCTTTGAGGCGGATCAGTTCCAGGATCGCCAGAAATATCGTGACGACCTCAAACTTGTTCTTCGCGCTCCTGAAAAGATCGCTGAAGAATACCTTCGGCCGGTCGGTAAGCTGCTGAAAAATATCATGCATCTTGCCTTCGACCGTGAATTCGTCCTTGATGACTTCGTAAAAAAGATCCCGGGGAATATCCTTGAGGATCTTGTTGAACGCGGTGATCAGATCAAAGAGTGACGCCTCGAAGAAGGGCTTTGCCTCGTCGGGCACATCGCAGACGATCGCGCGACCGTAGATATCCTTCTGCTTATTCTCCATAACAAAGAGCTGGTTGGCGGCTTCTTTGAATTTTTTATACTCGAGGAGCTTCTGGACGAGCTCAAGGCGCGGGTCCTTCTCTTCTTCTTCCTTGACCTCGCTCGGATCCGGCGGCAGCAGCATCTTCGACTTGATATGCATCAGCGTCGCCGCCATCAGGATGAATTCACCGGCGATCGCCAGGTCCAGTAATTTCATGAACTCGAGATACTCCAGATACTGTTTGGTTATCGTCGCGATCGGAATATCGTAGATGTCGATCTCTTCCTTCTTGATGAGATAGAGCAGCAGGTCGAGCGGTCCCTCAAAAACCTCTAATTTTATTTTCATGGAAAAACAAGTTCCTTGACCAGTCGCAGCGTTTCACGCGCGGCGGCGGCAGCTTTTTTATTCCCCTCATTAAGGATATCCTCGACGGCGGCGTCCGTGAGGGACGCCCTCTTTGCCCTGATACCGCTGAGGCGTTCAACGACCTTCTCGGCGAGGATCTTCTTGCATTCGGTGCAACCCTTCGCGGCGCCTTCGCACCAGACGCGCACGTCAGCGACGATCTGCTTATCGCCGAAGACCTTATAATACGAGAAGACGTTGCAGAGATCCGGATGGCCCTTATCGGAAAGCTTCTGCCGTGCCGGATCCGTGATCATCTGCGCTACCTTGCGCCGTATCTCCTCAGGCGTATCGGAGAGCGCGATATAATTGCCGAACGACTTCGACATCTTGCGGTTATCGAGCCCGAGCAATTTCGGCACTTCGGTCATGAGCGGCTCGGGTTCGGGAAAAATCTCTTTTTTATAAAAAAAATGGAACCGGCGCACGATCTCGCGCGTCAGTTCGAGGTGCGGCAGCTGATCGACGCCGACCGGCACTTTGTGTGCCCGGTATACCGCGATATCGGCAGCCTGCAGGACCGGATACCCGAGAAACCCGTACGTCGTCAGGTCGCGGCCTTTAACCTCCCGCAGCTGCTCTTTATAGGTCGGGCAGCGTTCAAGCCAGGGCAGCGGCGTGATCGCCGAAAAGATCATTGAAAGTTCCAGATGCTCGGGCACCGCCGATTGGAGGAATATAACGCTCTTAGCAGGATCGATACCGCAGGCAACCCAGTCACGGACGGTCTCGCGGCCGTTCCTGCGCAGATCACGGGGGTCCTCATATTCGCTCATCAGGGCATGCCAGTCGGCGACCATAAAAAAACAATCGTAGGTCTCCTGTAACCGTGCCCAGTTCTCGAGCGCCCCGAAAAGATGCCCCAGGTGCAAAGGGCCCGTCGGACGCATACCGCTTAAAATACGTTCTCTTGCCACGCTTACAACCTTCGCGCGA
The DNA here is from genome assembly GCA_037143495.1 of Candidatus Omnitrophota bacterium. Lineage (GTDB taxonomy): Bacteria > Omnitrophota > Gorgyraeia > JABMQH01 > JABMQH01 > JBAWYO01. The sequence continues at coordinate 4,095 of JBAWYO010000136.1, forward strand.
TCGTCTCAGTGCCGTAGGCCTCGATAAGATCGCCTTCTTTGATATCATCATGGCCGACGAGGCTGATGCCGCATTCAAAATTCTCAGCAACCTCCCTGACATCGTCCTTGAACCGTTTAAGTGAGGATATCTTGCCTTCGAAAATAACCTGCTTATCCCGGACCAGTTTAATTTTCGCCTGGCGGGTGATCGTGCCCTTCTGTATGTAGCATCCGGCGATGACGCCGATCTTCGAGACCCTGAAGATCTGTTTCACTGTGGCGCGCCCTAAGAAGATCTCTTTGGTGATCGGCTCGAGCATACCCTCCATCGCGGCCCGCACATCGGCGATCGCCTCGTAGATGATATTGTAGAGCTTGATCTCGACCTTCTCTTTTTCGGCGATCTCGCGGGCGCGGTCATCGGCCTTCACGCTGAACCCGATAATGACCGCGTTCGAGGCCGCCGCGAGGATCACGTCGGATTCGTTGATATTCCCCGCGGTGCTGTGGATGATCGTGAGTTTGATCTGGTCGGTCGAAAGTGATTCGAGCGACTTGCCGAGCGCCTCGATCGATCCCTGGACGTCCGCCTTGAAGATGATCTTCAGTTCCTTGACCTTGCCTTCTTTGGCCTGCGTATAGAGATCTTCGAGGGTGATCCGCTTCTGCTGGCCGGCCATCCTCGCGACGCGCTTCTGGTCCTGCTTGAGCGCCGCGAGCGTTCGTGCCTTCTTCTCGTCCTTGACGACAAAGAATTCATCGCCGGCCTGCGGAATACCTTCAAGGCCCATGATCTCGACCGGTTTTGACGGCGGAGCTTCGGTGACCCGGTCCCCTTTGTAATCAAGCATGCCGCGGATCCTGCCATAATACGCTCCGGTCAAGAGCATATCCCCGACCCGCAGGGTACCGTTCTTGACGAGCACGGTCGCGACAGGACCTTTGCCGCGAGAAAGATGCCCTTCAATAATAACGCCGCGCGCCTTAAGGTGAGGGTTGGCTTTCAGCTCGAGGAGCTCCGCTTCTAAGAGCAGCATCTCCAGG
>JBAWYO010000137.1:0-5054 GCA_037143495.1 Candidatus Omnitrophota bacterium
CAATTATAGAGGAAGAGCTCTCCCTCATCGACCCGCGCGAAACTGTCGTTCAGAACGGCTTTGCCTTCGCGCAGCGACTTGACCTCGGTGCCCTTAAGCTCGACCCCAGCCTCGAAACTCTCGAGAATATGGTAATGAAAATGGGCCTGGCGGTTGGTGGCGGCTATTGTATCCATAGGCACGGCGGCGGATTATACAAAATACTTCTTGGTCACGTCATCCCATTTCCCCTGGGATTTGAGGATCAGCTCGCAGATCTCGCGGACAGCGCCGGAGCCGGGGAGAGCTTTCGTCATATACGAGCAGACCTTTTTGACCTCTTCGACTCCCTGCGGCACCGTGGCCGCGAGACCCGCCTGGCGCAGCACCGGCAGGTCGATCAGGTCATCCCCGACAAAACAGGCCTCCTCAGCGCTGATCCTGAATTTCCTGAGCAACTTCTTGAATACCTTGAGCTTGTCGGAAGCGTTCTCGTAGACCAGGCGAATACCACAGTCGCGGGCACGTAGTTTGACGACACGGGACTTCTTCGCGGTTATTACAACTGTCTCAATGCCGGCCCGCCGCAAGAGGACCACGCCGAACCCGTCTTTGACATCGAAAGCTTTGATCTCATCGCCGTAATTGCCGTAATATATTTTCCCATCTGTCATGACGCCATCAGCGTCAAGGACGAGCAATTTGATCTTTCGTGCCTTTTCCACTATTTGCTGGTCAACCATATATCCCTTCCGATCTAACAAATATTCCAAAGGTTCAAAAGTTAAAAAGTTGAAAAGTTACAAGTTCCTCGAGTAAGACTCCTCTTTAAAAAGATTCAGAGTCACCTATTCCACAAACTTGCAACTTTTAACTTGCCAACTTTTCAACCCTCTCTCACGAATTTTACACCAAACCGGCCTTTAAAAGGTCCTGTACGTCAACCAGTCCGACCGGCCGTCCGGCACCGTCAACAACCGGTATTTCGTCGATCCTTTTCGCCTGCAGGATCGCGAGCGCTTCGACGGCAAGCCGTTCCCTGCCGACCGTGACCGGCCCCCGGGTCATGACATCGCTGACCTTCTTACGGGCGATATTATCGTCCTTTTCCAAGTTACGGCGCAGGTCGCCATCGGTAAATATGCCGATCAGTTTCTTCCTTCCGTCAACCACACAGGCGGAACCCGCCCGCGCGCGCGTGATCGTCAGGAGCACGTCCTTAACGAGCGCGTCAGCGCGCACCAGGGGATTCGCCGCGCCCGTCCTCATAATATCCTCGACTTTGAGCAGCAACCGCTTCCCGAGCATGCCGCCGGGATGGTAGAGCGCGAAATCAGTCTCCTTGAACCCCCGCTTATCGAGCAGGGCGATCGCGATCGCGTCGCCGAGCGCGAGCATCGCGGTCGTCGAGGCGGTCGGCGCGAGATTGAGCGAGCACGCCTCTTTTTTCACGGTAGCGTCGAGCACGCAGTCGCTGTTCTTGGCGAGCGTCGATGAGGTATTCCCGACGATCGATATCAACTTCGCGCCGATCTTGCGCAGAATCGGCAGCAGCTTCAGGAGCTCCTCGGTCTCGCCGCTGTTCGAGAGGCAGAGTATGACATCTGCCTTTGTAACGCGACCGAGATCGCCGTGGAGCGCCTCAGCGGGGTGCAGGTAGAGACTCGGCGAGCCCACGGAAGCCATCGTCGCCAATATTTTCTGCGCGATGAATCCGGGCTTGCCCATCCCGGTAACAATAATGCGCCCCTTCGTCCGGTAGAGCAGCTCCACCGCTTTTGCGAACTCGCGGTCGATCCTGCCGATAAGACCGTCGATAGCGTCGCGTTCGATCCGTAAAACTTCCCGTGCTCGCTTGATGATCATGGTTTTCTCTGTATTTTTGGTTTTTGGTTTTGAATTTTTAATTTATTGCACGTATCTAACGTACCGCGCGCTCAACGTTCTTGATTTTTAAGAGTAACGCGCGCAGATCTTTCACGTAGAGCATATTCGGGCCGTCGCACGGTGCCTTCTCCGGATTGCGGTGGATCTCGATAAAAATACCGTCCGCTCCCACCGCGACGGCGGCAAGCGCGAGATGCGGAATAAAACTGCGTTCTCCGCCGCTCCTGGTCCCCTGCCCGCCGGGCAGCTGCACCGAATGGGAAGCGTCGTAAATAACCGGATACCCGGATCTCTTCATGATCAGGATTGAACGAAAATCACTGACCAGATTATTATACCCGAAGAGCACGCCGCGCTCGGTCAGCAATATCTTATGGTTACCCGCCGCCTCTACCTTCTTAATAACATTTGCCATGTCCCAGGGCGCCAGAAACTGCCCCTTTTTAACATTCACGACTTTCTTTGACCGGGCCGCGGCTATCAGCAGATCGGTCTGGCGGCAGAGCAGCGCCGGGATCTGAATAATGTCGAGCACGCTCTTCGCCTCGCGAATATCAGCGACGGAATGCACATCGCTTACCACCGGCACCTTAACGCGATCGCGCACCTTCTGCAGGATCGCGAGCCCTTTTTTGATCCCGGGTCCGCGATACGAGCTGATCGAACTCCGGTTGGCTTTATCGTAGCTTGATTTGAAGATAAAAGGAACTCCGGCCTCATCCGCGATCGCTTTCAGGAGCCGCGCGTGCTCCAGCGTTGATCGCTCCGATTCTATCGCGCACGGTCCCGCGATGAGGACCACCGGGTTGCCGGCGCCTATCTTTATGTTACCCACCTTAATCTCGTGCATATTAACCTTGGTTTAAAAGTTAAAAAGTTGAAAAGTTACAAGTTCTCCGAGTACGTCTCATCTTTAAAAAAAATCAGAGTTGCGAATTCCGCAAACTTACAACTTTTTAACTTGATAACTTTTCAACTGTTGCCTTTCGAGTTTCATATTTTCCCGAAGAATTCCCGTGCCCGCTCAAGATCTTCGGGCGTGTCGATACCCACCGTCTCGAACTTAGTGACGATCGTCTTGATCCGGTACCCCTGCTCAAGCGCGCGCAGCTGCTCGAGCTTCTCCGCCTCTTCAAGCCGGGACTTCGGGAGATTCTTGAACGTAAAAAGGAAATCCTTCGTATACCCGTACATCCCGATATGTTTATAAAAAATACGGTTCTCGAGGACCGACGCGCCGGGAACGCGGTCGCGCACGAACGGTATCGAGTGCCGGGAAAAATAAAGCGCGTAACCGTCTTTGTCGATAACGACCTTGACGACATTCGGGTCCCAGAGCTCTTTTTCGTCGTCGATCTTCTTGATGATCGTGACCATGCCGGTCTTGCGGATGTGCAGAAGCTCGATCACGATAGAATCGATCATCGTCGAGTGGACAAAAGGCTCGTCGCCCTGGATATTCACGATCGCCTTGACATCGAGCGGATTCACGACCTCCGTGAGGCGGTCGGTTCCGGTCGGCTGGTCGGGCGAGGTCAGGACGGCCTTGCCGCCGAATCCGACGACCACATCCCTGACGCGTTTATCGTCACAGGCGACGATCAGGTCATCGAGCATCTTCGCCTGCTTCGCCCGTTCGTACACATGCTGGATGACGGGTTTACCGCAAAGATCCGCGAGGACCTTTCCCTCAAACCGCGTCGATGCCCACCGTGCCGGGATCACCCCTATCGCGTCCATATCAGCCCCGTATCTCCTTCTGTATCCTTTTGATAAGCTCATCGGGCGTAACGACCGCGACGCCGACCCTGCCGACAACGATACCCGCCGCGCAGTTGGCGATATGCGCCGCCTCGACGCTCGTCGCGCCGCAGCAGAGGGCGAGCGTAAAAACGCTGATGACCGTATCCCCCGCGCCGGAGACATCGAAGACTTCCTGCGCTACCGTCGGTATGTGGAGCGGCTTCGCGACGCCTTTTTCGAAGAGGCACATCCCGTTCTCACCGAGCGTGATGAGCGCGGTCTCCAGATCGAGATCTTTTAAGATCGTCCGTCCCGCCTTATAGAGCGATTCATCGTCCTTGATCTTGAAATCAACGCCGTTCTGCGCCTCGAACCGGTTCGGCGTGATAGAGGTCACTCCTTTATAATAGGCAAAATGTTCTTCCTTCGGATCGACGGTGATGATCTTCTTGAGGCGGCGGGCGAGCGGCACCACTTTTTTCAGGAGCCGCGGCGAGATCAGGCCCTTGCCATAATCCTCAATGATGACCGCATCGACCTGCTTCATGGTATGTTCGATAAAGGCGATGACTTTTTCAAGAACATCGTCGCTGATCTCACTCGTCTTCTCCCGGTCGATCCTGACGACCTGCTGGTGATTCGCGATGACCCGCGTTTTTATGATCGTCGGCCGCTCATCGTCAATGATCAGTCCTTCCGTGTCAATATTCTTCGCGGCAAGCGCGTTCTTAAGCTCCGTACCTTTCGCGTCGTTGCCGATGATCCCCGCGATCGCGACGCGCGCTTTGAGCGTCGCTATATTGTTCGCGACATTGCTGGCGCCGCCGGGCATAATGGATTCGCGGTTGACCCAGACGACCGGCACCGGAGCTTCGGGAGAAATGCGGGTCACCGACCCCCAGACGAATTCGTCGAGCATCACGTCGCCGATCACGAGCACGCGTGCCGCGCCGAATCGCGTGACGATATCTTTAACGCGTTTTAATTTAAGCTCTTTCATGAGTCTCCGTGAACAAGAGTTAAAAAGTTTAAAAGTTCAAAAGTTACAAGTTCCTCGAGTAAGACTCCTCTTTAAAAAAATTCAGAGTTACCTATTCCACTAACTTGCAACTTTTTAACGTGCCAACTTTTTAACTAAACGCTATGGCTAATCTTTTCAATTATCGCCCGGTACAAGAGCGGCAGCATGATCTCATGATGTCCGATAATGTTATATCCCTTGCCATACCCCTTTTGAGCGGGGCGCATCAGGATGTTCTGCGTCGGCCGATAATGCGTATACATATCAAAATTCGCCGCTACAAAACCTTTGACCGGATGGCCCGTGTTGCGCGCGAGATTGATCGCCTTCAGGAATACTTCCGGCATGATAACGGCCGAACCGAAATTAAGGACCACGCCGCCGCTGCCGAGCCCGCAGACCGACGTGGTAAGGCTCTTAAAAT